>VFMC01000337.1 GCA_006515795.1 Acidimicrobiaceae bacterium
CGGCGCGGTCACACCGGCAACCGGGCTGGCCACGAACATCGAACCTGACCGGCTGCTCGTGGTGAACGTGACCATCGACGTGGAGGTGACCGACGTGGGGGCATCGGTCACCGACGTGGTGACAGCCGCGGCGCGCCACGACGGACAGGTGTACGGCTCGAACGTGCAGCTCGCCGACGACGAGACCGCCACCGCGCAGATCGTCATCAAGCTGCCGCCCCGTCAGGTGGACGCGGTGATCGCCGAGATCGCCGCGCTGGGTGCGTTGATCAGCCAGGTGCAGTCCACCGACGACGTCACCGACCGGGTCACCGACATCGACACCCGGATCGTCACTTCGTTGCAGAGCGTCGCCCGCGTCCAGTTGCTGCTCGCCGAGGCCAAGAACCTCGGCGAGGTCGTGCAGCTCGAAGCCGAGCTCACAACCCGCCAAACCCTTCTCGAGGAGCTGCTGGCCCAGCAGCGCAACCTCGGCCAGCAGACAGCCTTGGCGACGCTCACGGTGTTGCTGCACGCAGCCGATGCGGAAGAGATCGTCGAGCCCGATCCGCTCGACTTCGAAGCGACGTCGAGCGTGACCAACGGCGACGGCATCGGTGATGCGTTCGGCCGCGGCGGGGAGGCCTTCGTGAACGCCGCTGCTGCGGTGCTGATCTTCGTCGGCTACACAGCACCGTTCCTCGCGGTGGGGTTCGTGGCTCTCGGCGGCTGGGCGTTCAGTCGCCGCCGCCGGGCGCGACGAAGTCGATCAGCTGCTCCACTGCTCCCACCAGCTCCGGACGAAGGTCAGCGAACGACCGAACACGATTCCGCAGGCGCGGCCAGAACGTGAACGGGTCGGCCCCCAAGGCCGCGCAGATGCCGTCTTTCCACGGCACCTGTCGCGGCACCTGGGGCCAACAGTCTGACCAGCACGTGGCGTTGTCCACTCATCGCCGCATCGGCGAGGCGCCGCTCCTTCGAGCCGGCCACGAGGTGGTCGACGAGCACGCCCAGCCGGCGCTCGGGCGATGGCCCGAACTCCAGCGTGGCCTCGACCAGGTGATCGATGCCGTGCAGCGGCTCCACCACGATGCCGAGCTCACGCAGATCGTCGCCCCACACGTGCTCGACGAGCTCGGCGTCGTGCTTGCCCTCGACCCAGATCCGGCTTGCGGCTGCAACCCTCGCCACCGGCGAGCGGGCCGACGCGACCGATCCGCTGTTGGTGATCTTCGGCTCGCGGATCACGTTGTCGGGCGGCCTGATCAGCGACACCGGCTTGCCGGCGATCAGGAAGCCGCCTGGCTTGTAGCGGAAGTGGCGATGGCCGCCGGACCGGTCGCGCAGCGTCACGGCTTCGGTGCTGAGCTTCACGACGTCGCCGCAGAAGCCGGTGGCCCGGTCCTCGATGACCATGCCGAGCGCGACCGCGACCTCGCGGTACCGCGGCGCCCGCTTCTGCTGCTCGAACTCGTCGAGGATGTCACGGGGGCCGCTCATCGGCTCACCCGCCAGCTGCTCACCCGCCAGCTGCTCGGCGACGCCGCCGAGAGCACCTGATCGACACACGCGCCGTCGCTGCGGCGGTACGGCCCACGGAGGTAGCTCGGATCGGACGGCACGGCCGACGAGCTTGGCAGGTACGGGGCTCCCCACACGTGCACCCGTTCAGCGGGTCCGGTGAGCCCGATCGTGCCGTCACTCAGTTCGACCCGGGCGTCGACCTCGCCGGTCTGGCGATACCCGCCGGCGCCTGGCCTCTCGCCGGCCCCGTTGGGCAGCGCGGTGGGCAGCGCGGTGGGCAGGGCGGTGGCGTGCCATTCCACGTCGAAGGTGACCGGCACCGGAACCCCGTGCGCCCGACGCCAGGCCTCGGTAGGGTCGTCGAGCAGCACGCCGTGGGCCTCGTTGCCAAGGCTCCACTGCCGAAACGGGGCGTCGCAGTCGTGCCCTGCCCACATCTCGGGCGGCTTGATCTCGAGCCCGGCGCGCAGCCCGGTGCTGTCGAGCTCCTCGATGTACAGGTAGGGCTCACCCTCGCGGACCAGGCCCGCCCAGTAGTCGAATCGCCGGCCGCGCAGCTCCAACCCGACGAAGAGACCAGCCGCCCCACCGCCGGCGAGCGTGCCAGAACCCCACCACCACCATGCCTCCACGGCACAGTCGTCGTGACGAGCCTCGTCGGCATCGGTGATCGCGTCGATCATCTCATCCATTCCCGGGCCATCGTCGGGCGGTCCCGTCGATGATCAGGCAGACTAGGTGGCCGTGGTGCGCTACTTGAGTCTGCAATGGATCGATGCCCTGTCGGCCGAGATCGCCGCCAGCAGCGCGCTCGCCGAGCTCGCCCAGCACCATGACATCGGGGTCACCCAGGTGGTCACCGATGGCCCCGAGGGCGACGTCGTGTACCACCTCCAGGTCACCGGTGGCGCGGTGCGCTTCGGCGCCGGCGCGGCGTTCCCCGAGCACGTGCGGATGGATCAGGCGTGGAGCACCGCCGTCGCCGTGGCCACGGGCGAGATGAACGCCCAGGACGCGTTCATCGGTGGACACATCCGCCTAACCGGAGATCAGCAACGCCTGATCGATGCCCAACCCGTGTTCGCCGCGCTCGACGGCGTGTTCGGGGTCGTGCGCGAACGCACCGAGTACCGCTGAGGCCGCAGGTCTCCCGTGCCCGAGCTCCCCGAGGTGCAAGCCCACGCCGAACGGCTGTCCGAGCAGTTCGGCGGGGCGGTTCTCGAACGGTTCGTGCCGTTCAACTTCACCGCCTTGAAGACCGCGCTGCCACGACCGGAAGCGGGATACGGCCACGCCCTCCGCCACGTCGGTCGACGCGGCAAGTACCTGTTGTTGCACTTCGAGCCGGTGGTGTTCGTGGTGCACCTCATGCAAGGCGGAAGGTTGCTCGTCGATCACAAGAAGTCGCTGAAGCCACGCAACGGACAGGCCCGCTTCGTGTTCGCCGAAGGTCCGGCCCTGCTGCTCACCGAGGCCGGCAAGGAACGCAAGGCCGGCGTGTGGTGCATCGCTCCCGACGTCCTCGGCGGACCCCCTCTCGATCGGCTCGGGCCCGACGCGCTCGAGGTGTCCGCAGCCGATCTGGCCGTTGCCTTCGCCGCCCACAACATGCGCGTGCACGGGTTCCTCCGCGATCAGCACATGATCGCCGGGCTCGGTCGGATGTTGGCCAACGAGGTGTGCCACCGCGCCAGGCTGTCGCCGTTCGCGATGACCGGAAAGCTGGGTGAGCAGGGCGCCGCCGCCGTGCACGCGGCGATCCATGCCGCGATCGACGACGGCCTCGCGTACGAACGAACCCGCAGCGAGATGAGCTCCTCGGCCGACCGGCCGGGCGCGGTGCACGGCCGCGTGGGCGAACCATGCCCCGTGTGCGCCGCCGCAGGACGCGCCGACACCGTGCGCTCGGTGTCGTACAGCGGCTACACCGTCGCTTACTGCCCCACCTGCCAGACCGACGGCAAGGTGCTCGCCGACAACACCACCTCACGCTTCCTCAAGTAGCCCCCCCTCCCCCCC
>VFMC01000338.1 GCA_006515795.1 Acidimicrobiaceae bacterium
CCCGCCCGTCCTGCAGGTGGATGTCGGCGCCGTCCCATGGGCCGATCTGGACGACGACCACCTCGATCTGTTCGGGACCGGACACTCGATCGGCGATCGCGCCCCACTGCCCGAGACATCCCCTGAGGTCGATCAGGTCGTGCTCGCCGTCCTTGCCGGTGAACCCGTGCAGGCGACCATCATCGGCGACCGAGAGCCCGCACCCGGGGAACGCGGCGCTCCCGGCGATGAGCTGGGCGGGGTTCGCCTGTGCGTACGGAAGGAGGATCTCGGCAAGCAGCTGGGCGGTGCTGTCGCCGGCGACGAGCACGCGGACTGGCTGGGTTCTGGTCAGCCGGGCGACCGGTATCACCGTGTCGTCATGCGCCACCGCGCCCGGCCGGCCGGCTGTCTCGGTGCCCGCGCCCTCGTCTTTGCTGCCTGGTCCGGGAACTTGCGTGGCCACGTCGGCGCCGGCCGCCGGGTGTGCCGACGCCGCAGCCGAAGGCGCCGCGGCCGAAGGAGGGACCGGGCCCATCGACGCCACGTCTGGCGCCGGCGGCAGCGTGACCACGGTGGCCACCTCGGCGCCACTCGGGCGAGGCACGGCCACCGCGGCGATGGCGATCACTCCAACGATCGCCGTGCCGACGACCAGTGGCACCCAGCGGGTCCTCACCCACGGGCCGCGCCGGATCGGTGTCTCCAGGTAGCGGTAGGAGATGTCGGAGATGCCCACGGCCACCAGCACCCGGACCGCGTCGAGCACCACACCGTGCAGGCCCGTGCGGTCAGCGCTGAAGAACAAGAAGACCGGCCAGTGCCACAGGTAGAGGCCGTAGCTGCGATCCGAGAGCCAGCGCATCGGTGGCGAGGCGAGCAGCGAGGTTGCGGCGCCATCGGCGGCTGCGACCACCACGACGACCATCGCCACCGCGAATGCGGGGAACCCCCATGTGAACAACCACGCCGACGAATGAGACGACAGGACCACGATGGCGACCGCGGCGAGCGACGCGAATGGCAGCAATCGACGGGCGGCGATCCCTCCCCGGATCGAACCCGACGGCCGGGTGATAGTGAACGCTGCCGCGGCGGCGCCGGCCAGCAAGCTGTGGGCCCGCGCCAGAGTGCTCATGTACACCGCAGTCGGGTTGGCGGGATCGGCCATGATCACCATCAGCGTCATCGACAGCGCGGCCAACGCGGCGGCGGCGAAGCCGACCGTGCGGCGCGACGCACCGCGCCGGGCGAAGACGAGCAGCACGACCGGCCACACCAGGTAGAACTGCTCCTCGATCGCCAGCGACCAGAAGTGGGTGATCGGGGACGGGTCGCCGAAGCGCGCCCAGTAGTCGCCGCCGCCGGTGATGGTGCCCCAGTTCGAAGACCAGAGCGCGGCCCACATCACGTCGCGGCGCAGCGAGGGCACGGCGATGCCGGCGATCGGCCAGATGACACTGACCACCACGAGCACGCCCAGACTCGCCGGCATCAGCCGTCGAGCCCTGGCTGTCCAGAACCTACGGAGGTCGATCGACCCGCGGGCGTCGACTTCGCCGAGCAGCTTCCACGTGATCAGCCAGCCCGAGATCACGAAGAAGGCGTCCACGCCGAGGTTGCCGCCCGGAAGTCGATCGAGGTGGAAGGCGAGCACGGCGGTGACGGCAAGGGCACGCAAGCCGTCGAGCGCTGGCCGGTACTCGACCGACGGGGGAACGACGGACGCGGGTGAGCTCGCGGACGTGTTCGTCGTCGGGCGTTCCATCACCTGCTCCCCAGCCGGCATCGCTGAGACGCTACCAACCGGCGACGTTCGGCCCGGCCTGAAATGCCCCTGACCGCGGTGATCTGAACGATCTCTTGATCGATTCCACACACCCCCCCGATTGCGGTGGAGCCGGTGTCGTCGTACCCTACGAATGGTGGCGGACACAATGCGGAGAGTGGCAGGAAAGGGCGCGAGGCGTGCGCTCGGGCTCGCGCTTGCCGCCTCCGTGCTCGTGCCCGGCGCAACCGCGGCGGTTGCCACGCCCGCGGCGGCCGTTGTCGCAGCCTCGCCAGTCGCTGATGTCGGTGTGCTCCCAGTCGGATCCCTCGGCGCCCGCGTGTCGGCCCGGCGGTACCCGACGCCCTACCGGCGCAGCACACGAGTCGTGCTCCTCGGCGATTCCCTCGCCCAAGAGTCGGCTCCGTTCGTGCAGTACCTCACCTCGCCGAGGGCGTTCGTCCCGAAGTTCTGGGGCGGTACCGCACCGTGCGATTGGGCGACGGCAGATCTCCAGGCAAACCGGCGCACAGTGGTGGCGATCACGTTCACCGGCAACTCGCTCACGCCGTGCATGGTCGACGGCGCAGGGGGCTCGCCGCGCAGTTCGAAGCCGACGTCGAAGTGGCCGGAATCAACGCGGTTTACGCCGAGATGGCCGCGGCGATCGCCCATGTGTCCTACGTCGACGCCGGCGCCGCGGTCGAGGCGGCCGACGGCACGTTCGTGGAGCGCTTGCCCTGCACGGCATACGACGCCGACTGCGCGGCCGACGGCCTCACCGTGGTGCGCGGCGACGGCGTTCACTTCTGCCCGGTCGTCGATCAGAGCTCGTGTCCTGTCTGGTCGAGTGGCGCATTCAGGTTCGCGATGGCGATGGCCGCGGCCGCCAACGACCCGAGGGCCTACGACTGACCCGGCAACCCGGCGCGCCGGCGTCTCGCCCGGGTCACGTCGGGACGCGGCTCACTTCCATGCACACGGCAGGTGCTTGATGCCGTTGATGAAGTTGCTCTGCAGGTAGTCGGGCTCGCCGACGATGCGCATGTTCGGTAGGCGGCGGCGGATCTCGTCGAACGCCACCGCGATCTCGCGGCGAGCGAGGTTTGCGCCAAGGCAGAAGTGCGGTCCTCCGGCGCCGAAGCCGGCCTGCTGAGGCTGCAGCGGCCGGCGCACGTCGAACTCGTACGGGTCGGCCCACACGCTCTCGTCGCGGTTGGCCGAGTTGTACCACAGGACCACCTTCTGACCGGCCTCGATCTTGGTGTTGTTGATCACCACGTCCTCGGTGGCCGTGCGCCGGAAGTGGATCACCGGCGTGGCCCAGCGGACGATCTCGTCGACCGCGGTCTTGGTGACGCCGTCGATGTCGTCCCACCAGATCTTGCGCTGATCGGGGTACTGCGTGAGCGCGTGCATGCCGTGGCTGATCGCCGTGCGAGTGGTCTCGTTGCCGGCCACCACGAGCAGGATGAAGAACGATCCGAACTCCTGCGAGGTGAGGCGCTCGCCGTCGACCTCTGCGCTCATCATGACGCTGGTGAGGTCGTCACCAGGGTGGGCAAGCCGGTCTTCGCCGAGCGCCTGGGCGTAGCCGAACATCCCGATCGCTGCGGTCATCAGGTCTTCGAGGGTCTCACCGAACTCGGGGTCGCCGACACCGAGGATGGTGTTGGTCCATTGGAAGATCTGGGCCTCGTCGGCCTTCGGGATTCCCATCATCTCGCAGATGATCTGCAGCGGTAGCGGCGCGGCGACCTCGGTGGCGAAGTCGCACTCGCCATCGGGGAACCGCTCGAGCAGGCCGTCGATGATGGTCCTCGCCTTCTCGTGGACGTACCCCTCGACCCGGTTGATCTCCTTGGGTGTGAAACCCTTGGAAACGATCGAGCGCAGGCGGAAGTGGCGCGGGTCGTCCATCGAGATCATCGAACCGAAGAACTCGGCCATCTCGATCGGCAGGTCGGCGATGGTGCTGCCCTTGCCGCTGATGAACAGCCCCGGGTTGCGGCTGACGAACCAGATGTCCTCGTGGCGAACCAGCGAGTGGTAGCCGGGGCCGCGGGGGAACGGGCTGTCGACGAACTCCCATTCGTCGTAGTAGTGAAGATGGGAATCGTGGCGAAGGGCGTGGAACGCGCCCTCGCGGACGCCGCGGGGAAGCAACCAGAACTCCGGATCCGACAGGTCGAACGAGTCGGCCTTCACCGAACGATCGATCAACGGGTTGATGGTGGCCGACATGAGACGATCGTAGACGAAGTGTCTCACGGGGGCTGACCCGGACCATGGGTCCGCTGCCGCCAGCTCGTGGCCGCCAGCTCGTGGACGTAGGCTCGTTGGATGTTGCAACCCTCCGAGATCGGGCGAGCGCTCGTGATCACTGCCCATCCGGATGATGTCGACTTCGGCGCGGCGGGTACGGTCGCCACGCTCACCGACGCCGGGGTCGACGTGACGTACTGCCTCATCACCGACGGCGACGCCGGTGGGTTCGATCTCACCATCGCTCGCCCCGAGATGGCGGCGATGCGCCGGCTCGAGCAGACCCGGGCCGCCAAGGAGGTCGGCGTCACGTCGTTGATCTTCCTCGGTCACGGCGATGGCCGCGTGGTGGCCGATCTTGCGTTGCGACGCGACCTGTCGCGCGTCATCCGCCAGGTGCGGCCGAGCCTGGCGATCATCCAGTCGCCCGAACGAAACCTCGATCGCATCTATGCCAGCCACCCCGATCATCTGGCCGCCGGAGAGGCGTCGATCGCTGCCGTCTACCCCGACGCGCGCAACCCGTTCGCCCACACCGAGCTCGTCGACGAAGGCCTCGATGCATGGACGGTTCCCGAGGTGTGGGTGATGGGCGGCCGCAACCCCAACGCCCACATCGACGTCACCGATCAGGTGGAGCGCAAGCTTCGTGCCCTGGCCTGTCACGAGACGCAGCACCTCGATCCGTCCGGTGTCGCCGAACGCGTGCGGGCGTGGTTGGGAACGACTGCCACCCAGTTCGGCCTTCCCGAGGGCCGCTTCGCCGAAGCCTTCCAGGTGGTCGACACCCGCTGACCGTGCCCGGTGACACGCGGCGTGTGGCTCACGGACCGGTGCGTCGGTGAGTGGGACCCGGTGGCACGCGGCTGCGTCGACTATTCTGCCGACCGGACACTTGACCGACGGGTCAAGTTTGAACGAGGGGACCAACCGCCGTGACCGAAGCCGTCATCGTTGCCACCGCCCGCAGCCCGATCGGCCGCGCCAACAAGGGGTCGCTGGTCAGCCTGCGTCCCGACGACATGAGTGCCCAGATCGTCGGCGCGCTCATGGCCAAAGTGCCGCAGGTTCGATCCGCCGACGTGGACGACCTGATGATGGGCATCGGGCAGCCTGCCGGTGAGGGCGGGTTCAACATCGCTCGCATCGTCGCCTCGCTCGCCGGCCTCGACGACGTCCCCGGCGTCACGGTCAACCGCTACTGCTCGTCGAGCCTGCAGACGATCCGCATGGCTTTCCACGCGATCAAAGCCGGCGAGGGCGACTGCTTCATCGCCGCCGGTGTCGAGACGGTCAGCCGGTACGCCAACGGCGCATCGGACGTGGCACCCAACCCGATCTTCAAGGAGCCAGGCGAGCGCACCAAGGCACGCTCTCAGGGCGGGCAGGGTTCGTGGACGCCGCCGGTCGGTCTGCCCGACATGTACATCGCCATGGGGCAGACCGCGGAGAACGTCGTGGAGCTCGAAGGCGTGTCACGCGAAGCAATGGACCGCTTCGGTGTGCGTTCGCACAACCTCGCCTGCGATCACGTCGACAACGGCTTCTTCGAGCGTGAGATCACCCCGCTCACCTTGGCCGACGGCACCGTCGTCGCCAAAGACGACGGTCCGCGGCCCGGCACCACCTACGAAGCGGTGAGCCAGCTCAAGCCGGTGTTCCGGCCCGATGGCACCATCACCGCCGGCAACGCGTGCCCGCTCAACGACGGCGCGGCGGCGGTGCTCGTGATGAGCGATGCCAAGGCAAAGGCGCTCGGCCTCACCCCGTTGGCGCGCATCGTGTCATCGGCCGTTTCGGGACTGAACCCGGAGATCATGGGACTGGGTCCGATCGAGGCCTGCCGCAAGGCCCTGGCCCTGGCCGCGATGACGATCGACCAGATCGACCTGGTGGAGATCAACGAGGCGTTCGCGGCGCAGGTGATCCCCTCGGCCAAGCATCTCGGCATCGACATCGAGAGGCAGCTCAACGTGCACGGTGGGGGCATCGCCCTCGGGCATCCGTTCGGCATGACCGGCGCGCGCATCATGACCACCCTGATCAACGGCCTCCAGTTCGAGGACAAGACGTTCGGCTTGGAGAGCATGTGCGTGGGCGGCGGCCAGGGCATGGCGATGATCGTCGAACGGCTCAGCTGACCGCTCAGCAGATCCCGCAGCCACCAGATCCCGCAGCCACCTCACGCTCCCAACCCGCGCCGGGCGAGCTCACATCTCCCAGTGGTCGGGCCGATCGGCGCGCACGCGCACCACGTCAGGCTCGTTGGGCATGTGGAAGGCGCGCACGACGTACTGCTCGCCGCCGGCGACGAGCTCGGCGAGCGCCCACGAACCGTTCGAGTCGCGCAACCCGTCGCCGAGCGCGTGCAACGAATCGACGTCGAGGCCGGCCGTGTCGGCCTCGGCGTGCCACAGCGCCACCAGTCCACGGCGCAGGTCTGGTTCGCTCATCAAGTCGTCGCCGGCCAGGCACAGCTCGACGTTGGTGATGCACACGGCTTGCACGTGGCGAAGGTCGATCTCATCGCCACCGAGCTCTCCGTCGAGCATCACCACCACCGGACCGTCGGCGCCGTTGACGCCGCCGACGAAGCCGTACCTGACCACCGGGAACCCGTCGTCTGCCGTGGTCTCCACGCGCACCCGGTCGCCCGGATGCAGCATCACCCGCGTGCCTCCACAAGCACGGCGTCGCTGAACGCCGGCCAGAGAGCAAGGGCTTGTTCGGCCCAATCGTCGAACGGGCGATCGGTGAGTGCCATGCAGGCAACTGCTCGGTCGTGCGCTGCCCCCAGATCCACCCATACGAAGGTACCGGCACCACCGAAGTGACCAAACGTCTGCGGTGAATTACGTGCGCCGGTCCAGTGCGGCACCTTGTCGCCCTTGATCTCGAACCCGAGGCCCCAGGAGCAGCGTTCGTACCTGCCGATACCAGGCACGATGCCGCGCAGATCGGGAAACGCGGGACGCACTGCGGCGTCGGCCATCTCGCTGCCGATCAGGGTGGGGCGCATCGTCTCCATCGTGAACCGCGCCAAGTCGTGGCACGAGCTCCACATGGCGTGTGCCGGTGAGCCGCGGAGCTCGGTGGCGGCCATGCCGAGTGGCTCGAGCACGGCCTCGCTCAGGTACTGGCCGAATGGCATCGCCGCGGCGTCGGCCACCGCGTCGGCAGCCATCTCGATGCCGGTGTTCGAATAGATCCGCCGCCGCCCCGGCGCGGCGATCGGGCGGGGTCCATCGAAGGGGTAGCCGCCGGCGTGGCTGAGCAGGTGCCGCAGGGTGCACCCCGGCTGGCCGATCGCCGTGTCGAGCGCGAGCAGGCCCTCCTCGACGGCGACGAAGGTTGCCCAGGCGGTGATCGTCTTGGCGATCGAGGCGATGCGGTAGCGCAGCTCTTGATCGCCGGCG
>VFMC01000006.1 GCA_006515795.1 Acidimicrobiaceae bacterium
CGCGCTCGGCACTAACGTGCGGCACATGAGCAGATCGAAGATGCAGTACCGCCGACTCGGGCGAAGTGGCCTCCAGGTTTCAGTGCTGTCGTTCGGTTCGTGGGTCACCTTCGACACCCAGCTCAACGATGATCTGGCCCTCGACTGCATGCAGACCGCATACGACGCGGGTAGCAACTTCTTCGACAACGCCGAGGCGTACGCGGGCGGCGAGAGCGAAGCGATCATGGGTCGGGTCATCGAGCAGCTCGGCTGGCCGCGCCACTCGTACGTGCTCAGCACCAAGTTCTACTGGGGCCTGCACGGACGCACGCCGAACATGCGCAACACGCTCAACCGCAAGTACCTGATGCAAGCCATCGACGCGTCGCTCGCGCGCTTGCGCACCGACTTCGTCGACATCGCCTACTGCCACCGTCCCGATCCGAACACACCGATGGAAGAGACGGTGTGGGCGATGAGCGACATGATCACGCGTGGTCAGGCGCTCTACTGGGGAACCAGCGAGTGGTCGGCCGACGAGATCCGCGCCGCGTGGAACATCGCCGACCGCCACCACTTGCACAAGCCGGTGGTCGAGCAGCCGCAGTACAACTTGCTGTCACGCCGTCGGGTCGAAGAGGAGTACTCGCGGCTCTACGACGACATCGGTCTCGGCACCACCATCTGGAGCCCGCTGGCGAGCGGACTTCTCACCGGCAAGTACGCCCAGGGCGTTCCTTCCGACTCACGTGGCGCGTTGGCCGGGTACGAGTGGTTGGCCGACCGCTTCACCGACGAAGGGTCGAACGCAAAGGTCGAGGCGCTGCGCCCGATCGCCGCCGAGCTCGGGTGCTCGATGGCGCAGCTGGCAATCGCCTGGTGCGCGTCGAACCCACATGTGACGTGTTGCCGCTGCTCACGGCCGATGTCTTGGCCCGCATCGACCAAGCTGTGGCCTGAGAACGCCGGTACCCTGCCCCCATGGTCACCGACGCCAAGCTGCCCATCAAGATGCTCAACGATCGGGTGCTGGTGCGGATCCCCGAGAAAGACGGCGAGCGCCGCACCACCGGTGGCATCCTCATCCCGGCCACCGCCCAGATCTCCAAGCGGCTCGTGTGGGCCGAGGTGGTGGCGCTCGGCCAGAACGTGCGCACTGCCGAGGTCGGCGACCGTGTGCTGTTCAGCCCGGAAGATCGCTACGAGGTGGAGGTCGGCGGCAACGATTACATCATGTTGCGCGAGCGCGACATCCACGCCGTGGCCGCCAAGCGCATCGAAGCCAGCACCGGCCTCTACCTCTGACCGGCATGAAGATCGAAGCGACCCCCGAACAGCTTGCAGCCGTTCGTTACGACGAGCAGGGGCTCGTGCCGGCGATCGCCCAGGACGTGGCCGATGGCGAGGTGTTGATGATGGCCTGGATGACCGCCGAGACGTTGCAACTCACCCTCGACGAGGGGCGAATGGTCTATTGGAGCCGCAGTCGCCAAGAGGTGTGGCGCAAGGGCGCCACCAGTGGGAACGACCAACAGGTCCGCGAGGCCTACTACGACTGCGACGCCGACGTGTTGCTGTTCAAGGTGGTGCAAGCGGGCCGGGGCGCATGTCACACCGGCGCGCCCACCTGCTTCTTCCGACGCTTCGGCCCGCCCGACGCATCGACGAGATGATGACCGAGCTCACGATGCGGCCGAGCCGCGAAGAGTTCCGAGCACTGGTCGCCGATCACACGGTGGTGCCGGTGTGGACCGAGTTGCTCGCCGATCTCGAGACGCCGGTGGCAGCGTTCGTGAAGCTCGTCGGCGACGGTTCCGGCTTCTTGCTCGAGTCGGTCGAACACGGAGAACGGTGGAGCCGGTTCAGCTTCGTCGGGCGCGACCCGCTGGCCACGCTCACCTTGCGCGATGGCATGCTCGAGGTCACCGGCGATCTGCCATCCAACATCCCCACCGGCGCCGGCATGTTGGCCGCGCTCGATGCGCTCCTGCGCGAGTACCGGGCTCCGATCAT
Organism: Acidimicrobiaceae bacterium; assembly: GCA_006515795.1. Lineage (GTDB taxonomy): Bacteria > Actinomycetota > Acidimicrobiia > Acidimicrobiales > Ilumatobacteraceae > VFMC01. The sequence goes on from VFMC01000006.1 coordinate 1,996, forward strand.
TCCCGATCTGCCACCGCTGCAAAGCGGTGTGATGGGGTTCCTCGGCTACGACGTGGTGCGCGAGATCGAGCGCTTGCCCGACGCACCGCACGACGATCGGCAACTGCCCGACGCGATCATGAGCGTCATCGGTTCGCTGGCGGCCTTCGACCACTGGCGCCAGCGCGTGTACCTCATCGAGAGCGTGCCCGTTCTCGGCCTCCTGGGCGACCAGCTCGACGATGCCTACGACGATGCCTGCCGTCGCGTGGAGCGCGCCGTCGCCGACTTGTCGAGGCCGCTGGCGTACGTGCCGGTGCCACCGCCCGAACCCGGCGAGGACCTTCCGCAAGTGCGCAGCTCGATGGCCAACGGCATGTACCAGCGCGCCGTCCAGGTGGCCAAGGAGCACATCCTCGCCGGCGACATCTTCCAGGTGGTGCTGGCGCAGCGCTACGACATCGAGCTCGACGCCGACCCGCTCGACTTCTACCGCGTGCTGCGCCAGGTGAACCCGAGCCCGTACATGTACTTCCTGCGCCATCCCGAGATCTGCATCGCCGGCAGCTCGCCCGAGCCGATGGTGCAGGTTCTCGGCCGCAAGGTCGTCAGCCGCCCGATCGCCGGCACGCGTCGGCGCGGCCGCGACGACGAGCACGACAGGCGGATGGCGGGGGAGTTGAAGGAGAACCCGAAGGAGGTTGCCGAGCACATCATGCTGGTCGACCTGGCCCGCAACGACGTCGGACGGGTTGCCAAGTTCGGCTCGGTGCACGTCGATGAGCTGATGACGCTCGAGCGCTACAGCCACGTGATGCACCTCACCTCCCAGGTCAGTGGCGAACTGGTCGATGGCAAGACACCCATCGACGTGCTCCGGGCCACGCTGCCGGCCGGCACGGTGAGCGGCGCGCCGAAGGTGCGGGCGATGCAGATCATCGATGCCCTCGAGCCGGTGAAGCGTGGTCCGTACGCCGGCGTCGTGGGATACGTCGACTTCAGTGGCAACCTCGACACGGCCATCGCGATCCGCACGATGTTCGTCGGGCCGCAGGGTGCTTCGTTCCAGGCCGGTGCGGGCGTCGTGGCCGACTCGGATCCCGACGACGAGGATCTCGAGTGCCGCAACAAGGCGGCGGGCCTCATGGCCGCAGTTCCCGCCGCACGCCGGATGACGGCGCGACGCGCGGCAGGGGGCACGTCAGCCTGAGCGAGTCGCCCGACGCTCGGCGGCTCGTCACCTCCCGCGGCCTCCGTGGTTTCGCCGACGGCATCGTGTCGGTCGCACTGTCGGCCTATCTCACGTTGCTCGGCTTCAGTGGTCAGCGGATCGGGTTGATGGTCACCTGCATGCTCCTCGGGTCGGCAGCCGTCACCCTCACCGTCGGGCTGCGCGGCAACGCTCTCGGTCGGCGTCGCCTGCTGCGCCTGGGCTCGGTGGTGATGATCGTCACCGGCCTCGTCTACGCGAGCACCACGCAGTTCATCGTGCTGTTGATCGTCGGAACGATCGGCACGATGAACCCGACGAGCGGCGACGTGAGCGCGTTCCAGCCGGTCGAGCAGGCGCTCGTCGCGGCAACCACCGTCGACGAGCGAAGAACGGCGATGTTCGCCCGCTACGCCTTCGTCGGTACGGCGGCCGCGGCGCTCGGCTCGCTGGCGGCCGGTCTTCCGGAGTGGGTGGCGGGCATCGCCGACATCGCCGATGACACGGCCTTGCGGCTCGTGTTCGTCGTGTACGCATTGGCAGGCGTCGCAGTGCTCGTCGTCTACAGCGGCCTGTCGGCGCGGGTCGAGCCTCCAGCGGCGCAGCCCGCAGCGCCGCTGAACGAGTCGCGCCGCATCGTGTTGCGGCTCGCCGCGGTGTTCAGCCTCGACGCGTTCGGGGGCGGGTTCGTCGTGCAGTCGATCCTCGCCCTGTGGCTGTTCCGGCGGTTCGATCTGTCGGTCGCGGCCGCCGGCGCACTGCTGTTCTGGACGGGGCTGTTCTCGGCGCTGTCGTCGTTCCTGTCGGCGCGGATCGCCCGCCGGATCGGGCTGATCCGCACGATGGTGTTCACCCACATGCCGGCACAGGTGTTCCTGATCGGCGCCGCGTTCATGCCCAACGTGTGGCTCGCGATCGGGTGCCTGCTGGCGCGGAGCCTGATGTCGGCGATGGACGTCCCTGCCCGCAACTCGTACGTGATGGCCGTGGTCTCGCCTCGCGAGCGCGCCGCCGCGGCGAGCGTCACCAACGTGCCGCGCAGCTTGGCCGCAGCGCTCCCTCCAGTGGCGGCCGGATGGATGCTCGACCGCAGCACCTTCGGCTGGCCGTTGCTGCTCGCCGGTGTCATAAAGCTCGTCTACGACCTGATCGTGCTGATGATGTTCCGCAACATCCGCCCGCCAGAGGAGCAGCGTTCGAGCAGTCGATGAGGCCGCCGATCAGCAGCATCGCCTCCAGCGCGCCCACGCCGACCAGACCCAGCGGTCATCGACGAAGGACACCTGGTCGGGCGGGGCGCCCGTGGCGATCAGGGCGCGCGACATCGTGACGGCGTGCCATCGCCGGACTCCAGTCACCAGTACCACGGCACGAGCCCCACGAAGCTGTGCTCTGACTGCCGCTCGCGACGCGCTCAGCACAGGGCGTACTCGCCGCCCCGGCCTTCATTTGTGCTCGCGATGTATTCGTCGACAAATCCGTTAACGCAGTCGCGCAGAGATTCGGTGGCCCACTCAAGCGATTCGAGCCTGAAATCATGGTCATCAACTGACTGCTGCAAGTCGTCGATGTCGCCCCGGGCAGCATCGAGAGCGTCTCGTGACTCCGTGCGCTCCGACGCAAGTTCATCGCGTAGGTCCTCGACGTCCGACTCCAGCGATTGCACTTGGCTTTCGGTACGAATGAAGACGAAGGCACTGCCTCCCAACGCGATCAGCAGTGCCAGCATCGCAAGTAGAAGGGGTGAGCGGCTCTTCTTGCCGGTGGGACTCGGCGAAGAATCGTGGGAGGACGTGTCAGACATGCGAAGAAACGTAGTCGGCCTATCGGGTGCGCAAAATGTTCAAGAAGTGCAACAACGACTGGATGAGTGGCCTGGAGAGCGGGGCAATCGCAATAGTCGAGCCGCTGATGCGCGGGTCCGAAGCCCGGCTCCCGCTGGGCGATCGGGTGGTGCTCGCTACGTGGGCGGCCAAGACCGCTACGTTCCTCGACGGCTACGTGGGCCAGTTCCTTCGAGTGATCAGTGCACGGTTGATGCTGCAGCGGAGAGTTGGCGGGCTGTGGTTGGCGAGGGAGCGGCGGCGTCGGCCGTTGATGATGTCGGCTGCCTGGCCGGTTCCGGCCTGGGTGATGTTGTCGAGCCTGCTGCCTCGTGGGAACCACCAGCCCGATTGCGGTTGTCGTTTTCGATCTGGCCGCGTTGCCACGGCGAATGCGGGTCGTAGAACCAGCAGTCGAAGCGGTAGGTGGCGGCGATGGTCTCACACTCGGCCATTCCGACCGCTGGTCGAAGGTGAGCGAGCCAAGCATGTGCTCGGGGATTGGCCCGAGCCCTTCGACCAGCCCGGCGAGCAATTCGCCTGCGGTGTAGCCGCATGGCATGGTGATCGCGACGCTCGGTCGGGTGACGGTTTCGAGCAGCCAGATCATCGACGAACCGTTCGCTTTGCCGATGATGAAGGGGTCGGGCCGCAGCGCCCGTGTCATGAAACTGCATGACCTGCACAGGCAGGGCTGGACGATAGGCGAGATCACTGCGGAGGCCGGGTTCTTCGCGGCGACGATCTCGATGAGGCCGCGTGTGGCAGCAGGTCGGTGGGCTGCCACACTGGCCGCATGTTCTGGTGCGAGTCCCCACGCGACGTCGTCGAGGTTTCCGGAGCCGACGCGGCGTCGTACCTGCAGTCGCAGGTCTCCAACGACCTGCGCATGCTTGCCGTGGGTTCGAGCACCTGGTCGTTCCTGCTGGAACCAACCGGAAAGGTCGCCGTGCTGCTGCGCGTGTGGCGTCGCGCCGATGAGGTGTTCGTGCTCGACACCGATGCCGGTTTCGGTGAACTGATGATCGCCCGACTGAGCCGTTTCAAGATCCGGGTGAAGGTCGACATCACCCCTGTCTCCTGGCGGTGCATCGCGGTGCGTGGTGGCGATCACGACGGGCTCGTCGCCTGGGGCGTCGGTGCAGACCTGCTCGGCCCCGACGTCGAGCCGCCGGCCGACGTCGACGAGGGGAGCGAGCTCGACCTGCTCGCGGCGCGGATCGAGGCCGCCTGGCCGGCGATGGGCGCCGAAATCGTGCCGGGAGAGACCATCCCGGCCGAGACCGGCATCCTCGACCAAGCGGTCAGCTTCACCAAGGGCTGCTACCCGGGCCAGGAACTGGTGGAGCGGATGGACAGTCGCAGCGCCGCCGCGCCGCGGCTGCTGCAGGTGGTCGACGTGGCCGATGGGGCTTCGGCCGGCGACCGGATCGAGCGCGACGGCGTGGTCATCGGCACGATCACCTCGGTGCTCGGAACCCGCGCCCTGGCCGCGGTGAAGCGCTCGGCGCTCGGCTGATCAGGCGTCGAGGCGCGCCCTGGTGCTGACGAAGCGGGGGTCGTGGCGCAGGTCGACGAACTCGGGGGCAGCATCCATGGTGATGGCGAGAGCAGTGCCGTTGCTGTCGTCGTGGGCCTCGACAGCTTGGACGGCCGCGTTGAGCCAGCCGAGCGCCGTATGGCGATCGCCGAGGGCGGCCGCCGATCGAGCGACGATCGCAGCCGTGGCGCTGCTCGGCGTGCTGACGAAGCTGGCCGCCGCGTAGTGGGCCGCATCGTCGTACTCGCCGAGTCGGAGCAAGATGTTGGCGAGGGCATGCTCGCTGTAGGTCCGACCCGTGGGGAACGGTCGCGGCAACAGCGCGACCAGGGGAGCGAGCTGCGCTGGGGCGGCCATGTCGGGCGGCCACCAGTTGGGTGGATCGTGCTGGGCGAAGTCGTCGACCAACACGTGTCGGGCGATGTCGGGCTGTGCCTGCCGCAGCTGCTGGCTGGCGCGGTACCACGGCGACGGCACCAGCCCTTCGGGGATCTTCGAGACGTCGCCGCCGGACCATGCCGCCGCCTCGCCGTTGGCGGCCGCCGACCGCGCCGAGCTGCGCGATCTGGCCCGCGGTGAGTCGCCGAACAGCATCTGCAGTTGCACCATCAGCGGGAACAGCACGAAGTAGGCGATGCCCTGGTACCTCGGATGAACGAGGAGGTAGACGCCGACGCCGCCCGTGAGCACGATGCTGAACCACAGCATCAGCCGCTTCGAATGCTGGGGAACGATCGCGTCGAGCGCGGCCAGCACGATGTGGCCACCGTCCAACGGGAGCACCGGCACCAGGTTGAACAGGCCCATCACCGGACCGGTCCACCAGATCGCCAAAGACGCCGCGGAACTCGTGTACGAATCGGGGTCGATCGGGTTGATGCCCATCGCGAAGAGCGCCCCGACACCGATGCCGATCTGCACCGCTGGACCGGCGATCGAGATGCCGGCACGCTCCCAGTGGGTGAGCGGGCGCACCGGTACGAACGATGCGTAGCCGGCGAGGAAGTCGAGGGAGATCTCTGCTTGCGCTCCGGTGGCCCGTGCGGCGAAGGCGTGGCCGAGCTCGTGGAGCAGCGTGAGCACGGCTGCCGACCCGGCGATCCACACACCGAGCTCGCCGCCGTTCACGGCGATGACGAGAACCATGAACACGATGAAGCCCGGCCGAACGTGGATCGGGAACCGGAACAGATGGAACGCGGGTTGGCTTCCCATGGAAACCCTGAGCCTATGGGCACGCACACGCCGACTGCGGGCAGTCCGGTCATAGACTCGTCCGCCGTGTCGTACGTCTACCCCTTCTCCCACAAGCACAAGCGTCCTCCCATGGAGTACAAGGATCTCCTGGGAGGTAAGGGCGCCAATCTCGCCGAGATGACCAGCGTGCTCAAGCTGCCGGTGCCACCCGGATTCACCATCTCCACCGATGCGTGCCGCGCCTACATGGTGGGCGGCTGGCCGAAGCAGCTCGACGAGGAGATCGCCGAGCAGGTCTTCAAACTCGAGAAGGCGATGGGCCGCAAGCTCGGCGATCCCTTCGATCCACTGCTCGTCAGCGTGCGCTCCGGCGCCAAGTTCTCGATGCCGGGAATGATGGACACCGTGCTCAACCTCGGCCTCAACGACGAGAGCGTGAAGGGCCTCGCTCATGTGACCGGCGACGAGCGCTTCGCCTACGACTCCTACCGTCGCTTCATCGCGATGTACGGCCGCATCGTGCTGGGTGTCGATGGCAACCACTTCGAGCACCCGCTCGAGAAGGCCAAGGTCAAGGCGAAGGTCAAGACCGATGCCGAGCTGTCGGCTGCCGTGCTGCAGGGTCTGTGCGAGCAGTACCTGGCCGTGGTCCGCAGGGACACCGGCAAGCCGTTCCCGCAAAAGCCACGCGATCAGCTCCGTGGCGCGGTCGAAGCGGTGTTCAAGAGCTGGAACGGGGCGCGGGCCATCGCCTACCGCGTTCGCGAGAAGATCGGCCACGATCTCGGCACCGCGGTGAACGTGCAGGCCATGGTGTTCGGCAACCGCGACCAGAACTCGGGCACCGGCGTCGGATTCACCCGCAACGCGGCCACCGGCGAGAACGTGCCCTACGGCGACTTCCTCATCAACGCCCAGGGCGAAGACGTGGTGGCCGGAATCCGCAACACCGAAGACCTTGATCACCTCGGCAAGCACTTCCCCGAGATCAAACGGGAGCTGCTCGACATCTTCGCCCGCCTCGAGGCTCACTACCGCGACATGTGCGACACCGAGTTCACCATCGAGCAGGGCAAGCTCTGGATGCTGCAGACCCGTGTGGGCAAGCGCACAGGTGCTGCCGCGCTGCGGATGGCGGTCGACATGACCAAGGCGACCAAGGCGTCGAACGGCACCTCGTGGAAGATCACCCGCGAGGAGGCGCTGATGCGCGTCGCCGCCGAGCACCTCGACCAGGTGCTGCACCCGCAGTTCGCCGGCAAGGGCGCCGTGCTCGCCAGGGGCCTGGCTGCATCGCCCGGCGCCGCCGTCGGCAAGGTGTACTTCACCGCCGACGCCGCCGTCGATGCCGAAGAGCGCGGCGAGAGCGTCATCCTCGTGCGCAACGAGACCAGCCCCGAAGACGTTCACGGCATGATGGTGAGCCAGGGCATCCTCACCGCTCGCGGTGGCCTCGTGAGCCACGCCGCGGTGGTTGCCCGCGGCTGGGGCACCCCGGCCATCGTCGGCGCCGAAGCGGTGAAGATCGAGGGCAGGAAGTTCACGGTGGGGGCCACGGTCGTCAACGAGGGCGACGTGATCAGCCTCGACGGCACGACCGGCGAGGTGATCCTCGGCGAGATGGAGCTCGCTGCCGCCGAGCCACCGCCCGAGTTCCACACCATCCTCAAGTGGGCCGACGTGGTGCGCAAGGGGCATCTCGCGGTTCGCGCCAATGCCGATACCGGCGAGGATGCAACCAACGCCCGCAACCTCGGCGCCGAAGGCATCGGTCTGTGCCGTACCGAGCACATGTTCCTCGCGCCCGATCGGCTGCCCGTGGTTCGTGAGATGATCCTCGCCAACACCGAGACAGCCGAGGCGGCTGCGCTCGAGAACCTGCGCAAGGTGCAGCAGGCCGATTTCGAGGAGATCCTCGAGGCGATGGACGGTCTTCCGGTCACGGTGCGCCTGCTCGACCCGCCGCTGCACGAGTTCCTGCCGTCGGTCGAAGAGCTGCGCGTCAAGCAGGCAACCACCAAGCTCACCAAGCGCGAGCAGGCCGAGCTGAGCGCCGCCGAGGAGTGGGCCGAGCACAACCCGATGATCGGCACCCGCGGCGTGCGCCTCGGTGTGGTGAAGCCAGGCCTGTACGCGATGCAGGTGCGGGCGCTGATGGCCGCGGCGGCAGCGCTGCGGGCCAGGGGCAAGAACCCGATCGTCGAGGTGATGATCCCGCTCACGGTCACCCGCGAGGAGCTGGCGCTGGCGCGTGGATGGGTGCAGGCCGAGATCGACCTCGCGGTGAAGGGCATGAAGCGCAAGCCGAAGGTCACCATCGGCACGATGATCGAGACCCCGCGTGCGGCGATCCGCGCCGACGAGATCGCCGAGGAGGCCGACTTCTTCAGCTTCGGCACCAACGACCTCACCCAGATGACGTTCGGGTTCAGCCGCGACGACGTCGAGAGCCGGATGATGCCCGCCTACCTCGAGCAGGGGCTGCTGAAGCGCAACCCGTTCGAGACCATCGATCAGACCGGTGTCGGCGAGCTCGTCCGCATCGGCGTGCAACGCGGTCGCAGCACCAAGCCCGGCCTGAAGATCGGGGTCTGTGGCGAGCACGGCGGCGATCCCGAGAGCATCGGCCTGTTCTACGATGCCGGGCTCGACTACGTCAGCTGCAGCCCGTTCCGCGTGCCGATCGCCCGGCTCGCATCGGCGCAGGCTGTCATCGCCGCCAGCGGTGGCACCGCCAAGACCGAGACCAAGTAGCTGTCCCGAACCCAGAGAGAAAGAGGAGATCAGATGGACGTCCAGATGCGTCAAGGTCCCGCCTACGGCGTCGCCCGCCTGTCGCTCGGTCCGAACGAACCGGTCAAGGTCGAGTCGGGCGCGATGATGGCGATGAGCGGCGGCGTGATGCTGCAGTCGAAGGCCGAGGGCGGCGTCATGAAGTCGCTCAAGCGTGCCGCGCTGGGCGGGGAGAGCTTCTTCGTCAGCACGTACACCGCTCCCGCACAGGGCGGCTTCGTCGACGTTGCTGCCCGGCTCCCCGGCGACATCACCATGTTCGAGATCACGCCGAGCCGGGCACTGTTCATCCAGAAGGGTTCGTGGCTGGCCAACGAGGTCAACGTGGTGATCGACGCCAAGTGGGGCGGGTTCACCAACATGTTCGGCGGCGAGGGTGGGTTCATAGTTCGTGCCGAAGGGCAGGGCAAGATCGTGTTCGCCTGCTACGGAGCGCTCGAGGTCTGGAACCTCGAGGCAGGCCAGGGCATCACCGTCGACACCGGGCACATGGTGGCCTATGAAGACACCGTCCAGATGACCATGCGCAAGGCCAGCGGTGGCGGCCTCGTGCAGAGCTTCAAGAGCGGCGAGGGTCTCGTGTTCGACTTCGCCGGCCCCGGTCGGGTGTGGACCCAGACAAGGAACCCGAACGAGTTCCTCGGCTGGATCCAGGCCACGCTCGGTACGTCGAACTCCGGCGCTGCTGCCGGTCTCGGCGGCCTGTTCGGCCGCGACTGATGTCGCCGCGCGCCCAGATGTTGTTCGCCCGTGAGGGCGACTTCGTCGACATCGATGTCGCTCCATGGGTGTGGGCGGCGACGGTGGCCGTCATCCTCTCGCTGCTGCTGTTCGACATCCTCGTGATGCACCGCAAGCCGCACGTTCCAAAGGCGCGGCGTGCGGCGATCGAGACGGTGTGCTGGGCGTTGGTAGGTGTCGCGTTCGGACTGGTGGTTCTCTCCGCGTACGGCTCGGCGGCGGGTAGCGAGTGGTTCGCCGGCTACCTGATCGAGTACAGCCTGTCGATCGACAACGTGTTCGTGTGGGCGTTGATCCTCACCCACTTCCGCGTGCCCGCCGAGTACCAGCACCGCGTGCTGTTCTGGGGAGTGTTCGGGGCACTGGTCCTCCGCGCCGCGTTCGTGTTCGCGGGTGTCGCGCTGGTCGAGCGGTTCGAGGTGACGCTGTTCGTCTTCGGAGCATTCCTGCTCTACACCTCGGCCAAGCTGCTCACCAGTGGGGGCGAGGAGTCCGATCCCGCCGACGGCAAGTTCTACCGGGTCATCACGCGCTTCGTCCCCACGTCCGACGAGCTCGACGGGCAGCGGTTGTTCACGGCGGCCAACGGCAAGCGCGTCGCCACACCGTTGTTCACGGTGCTGCTGCTGGTCGAGGCCACCGACGTGCTCTTCGCCGTCGACTCGGTCCCGGCGGTGCTCGCGGTCAGCAAGGAGCAGTTCATCGTCTTCACCTCGAACGCCTTCGCGATCATGGGTCTGCGGTCGCTGTACTTCCTGCTCGCCGACATGCACGCGCGCTTCAGTGCGCTGCAACAGGGGCTGGCGGTCATCCTGGCGTTCGTGGGCATCAAGATGATCATCAGCCGCTGGTATCACATCGATACTGCCGTCTCGCTGCTGTTCATCACCCTCGTGCTGGCAGCATCGGTTGCGTTCTCGCTGCAGAGCACGAGAGGCGACGACCGTCTCGAGCTGGAAACGCTCGAGCACGAGTCTCCGCCCCCTCCGCAGGAACGCTGAAGCCCGAGGAGCGTTCGGCGGTGCCGGGGTAACCTCGCTCGCATGGCGATCGTCGAGGAGGATCTGGAGCGACTTCGCGCCACGGTCTCGATCGCCGACATCATCCAGCAGTACGTCGCCCTCAAGCGGGTCGGCCGCAACTGGATCGGGTTGTGCCCGTTCCATGGCGAACGCACGCCGTCGTTCAACGTTCGTGAGGAGACCGGTCGCTATCGGTGCTTCGGCTGTGGAGCGTCGGGCGATGTGTTCAAGTTCGTCCAGGAGATCGATCACGTCGATTTCGTGACGGCCGTCGAACAACTGGCGGTGAAGGTCGGCATTCAACTTCGATACACCACCGGTGGCGAGGGCCGCGACCGGCAGCGCCGCAAGCAGTTGGTCGAGGCGATGGGCCGCGCCTTCGACTGGTATCACGAGCGTCTGCTGTCGTCGCCCGATGCCCGCGAGGCGCGTGACTACCTCCGCCGGCGCGGGCTCGCCGGCGACGTCGCCCGCAGTTTCAAGCTCGGCTGGGCGCCAGACGATTGGGATGCGCTGAGCAGCGAGCTCGGCGTCGGGGCCGAGGTGCTGCGCGAGACCGGCCTGGCGTTCACCAACAAGGCGGGGCGGTTGCAGGATTCGTTCCGCGCCCGGGTGATGTTCCCGATATACACCGAGAACGGCGACGCGGTGGCGTTCGGGGGTCGCATCCTGCCGGGCTCGTCCGATCCGGCGAAGTACAAGAACTCGTCGGAGACCACGATCTACGCGAAGTCGAAGACGCTCTACGGGCTCAACTGGGCCAAGGCCGACATCGTCGCCACCGACCAGGTGATCGTCTGCGAGGGCTACACCGACGTCATCGGATTCCATCGAGCCGGCCTTCGCCGGGCGGTGGCCACCTGTGGCACGGCGCTCACCGAGGAGCACGTGCGGATGATGAAGCGCTTCGCATCGAAGGTGGTGCTCGCCTTCGACGCCGACAAGGCCGGGCAGGGCGCCGCCGAACGCTTCTACGAGTGGGAGGAGAAGCACAAGGTGCAGGTCAGCGTGGCGCGTTTCCCGACCGGCAAGGATCCCGGCGACCTCAGCATCAGCGATCCCGACGCATTGCGTGCCGCCGTCGATGATGCCGTGCCGTTCCTCGGCTTCCGGCTGCAGCGCGTGCTCGACAGCGGCACGCTGCGTTCGCCCGAGGAGAAGGCGCGGATGGCGCAGCAGGCGATGAGCGTCGTGAACGAACACCCCAGCGTCGATGTGCGCAAGCTGTACGCGGGCCAGGTCGCCACGAAGGTCGGTCTACCCGTCAACGACCTCGTCGCCGTCGCGGCCAAGGGTGGACGGGCATACGTGCGGGTGGCGCCAACGCGCCAGGTGGGGTTGTCGGAGAACGCCGAGTTCGTGGCCGTCGCGATGCTGCTCCAGCAATGGAACGACGTGGCTGCCTGGTTGATCGAGGCCTTGTTCGCCGACGACGTCGCGAGGCGCGCCTTCGTCGCCTTGGCGGCCGGCAACGGCGTGCTCAACACAGCGCTCGACACGGCCGACCCGGAGGCGCGGGAGATGCTCGAGCGCGCCGCTGTCGCCGACTTCGATGCCGAACCGCTCGCCGAGGCCTGCAACCTCATCGCCGCCGCGGTGCGGCGCGAGCTCGGCCGTCGGGTGCACGTCACCGATCCCGACGTGATCCGCGCCGACACCGAGGCGCGGCGGTCGCTCGAGCTGCTCGAGTCGCCAGACACAGCTCAGGAGGCGGCAAGCGTGTTGCTAGGGTGGCTCGAACGGCGCAGCGAGGAGCGTGAGTGACCGACGGGGGACTGGAAGCGCCGAACGACTCTGCACCTTTCG
>VFMC01000339.1 GCA_006515795.1 Acidimicrobiaceae bacterium
GCTGTGCACCCGCGGGTCGATCGTCGATGTCGACGAGCAGGTGCGTCGCTGGAACGCGGTCGAGCTTGACGACACCCGACGGGTGATCGACCGCGTCTTCGCCGTCGACCCGCTCGTGGTCACCGTCGGTCCGGCGGCCTGATCGCGGCTGCGGTCCCTCTGGGTACGACCCGGTGTCAGGTCGGCATCGGGGGAGGTGGCAATGGTGCCGTGGGAGGTGGCATGTTCGCGGCTTGCTCGCGCTCCTCCTTTGAGCCGAGCACCGGGGTGCCATCGGCCTCCAAGGCCTGGAGCTGACCGACGAGGGTCGCAATCGCCTCGGGATCACCGGTCTCGGCACGGTCGGTGTGCTGCCGGTAGGTGATCCGGCCGAGCTCGTCGAGCAGGTCGTCGGCCTTGCGGTTGTCCTTGAGGTCGTCGATCTTCTCCTTGGCCTGCTGGGTGAGCTGGGTGGCCTTCTCTTTCGCCTTGTCGAGGAAACTCATGGGTGCATTCTGCCCGATCGGGGCCAGCTCTGCGCAACGGCCCGGCGTGCCGTGCGAGCTACGGTCGAGTTCCATGACGATTCGTGTGGGTGTGGTTGGCGCCGGCGGGCGGATGGGGGCGGCTGTCTGCGCCGCTGTGTCGGCCGACCCCGATCTCGATCTCGTCGCCGCGGTCGATCCACACGCCGTCGGACAAGCCGCGGCACCCGCCGCGGCGGGCGTGATCGTGAGTGGAGAGCTGCGGTCCCTGGCCGAAGCGGGGGCCGCCGTCGTGGTCGACTTCACCGTTGCTGCCGCGGCCCGGACGACGCTTCCATGGCTGGCGATGCACGGCATCCACGCTGTCGTCGGCACCACCGGATTCGACGCCACCGACCTCGAACGGTTCAAGCAGATGTTCAGCGGCAGCAACTGCATCATCGCGTCGAACTTCGCGATCAGCGCAGTGCTGATGATGCGGTTCGCCGAGCTTGCCGCGCCGTGGTTCGAATCTGCCGAGATCATCGAGCTGCACCACGACGCCAAGGTCGACGCACCGTCGGGCACAGCGATGGCGACGGCAGAGCGGATGGCGGCGGCATCGGGGGAGTGGGCACACGACCCGACCGAGAACGAGGTTTTCGGCGGTGCTCGGGGAGGCAGCGGACCGGGTGGTCTGCGGATCCACTCGGTGCGGATGCGGGGCATGGTGGCGCACCAGGAGGTGATCCTCGGCACCCAGGGGCAGACCCTCACGATTCGCCAGGACAGCTACGACAGGGCGAGCTACATGCCCGGGGTGGTGCTGGCGTGCAAGCAGGTCGCCGCTCATCCGGGCCTCACGCTTGGCCTCGATTCGATCCTCGGCGTGTGACGTCGGCGTTGAGTCAAGGCCCCCTTCGGCCCACCACCCGAGGGTTTGGCGACACCCCGGGTGCGCCGAGACCCTCGGGCGTACCCGAGCGACTCGGGTGGGCTGCCGGGACTCGGGTGGGTGGCCGGGACTCGGGTGGGCGGCGGATTCAGAAGTCGGGCGTGTCGACGTGCTCGGCGGTGGCGGTGGCGGTGGCGGCGGTGGCTTCGGGATGACGCGAGCGGTGCTCCACCACGATGCCGTCCGGCGTGAGGATCTCGTCGATCACCTCGGGCATGTCACGTCGGGCCTTGCGCGCCGACTGCAGGAAGGTGATCGCGAACAGGCCGATCACGATGTACCACTGGTAGTCGTTGATCGCGTCGAGGAACCCACGGATCTGGTCTTCGAAGAGCTGGCCCCCGGCCCACAGCACAACGAGCTTGGCGGCGATGCCGATGCACAGGAACACCACAAAGCGTGGTGGTGGCATCCGCCGATGGCCCGCCATCAGGCACACCAGGTTGCTACCAGGCATCACGATCACCATCAGCCAACCGGCACGGTCGACGGCCCGCTGGAACCAGGTGTAGATGCTCGGAAGTTGTCCGACCTGACCCTCGGTCCACTCGATCGCCTTTCGCCCGTACCAACGTCCCAGGAAGAACAGGGCGACGCCGGCGAGCAACACTCGGATGAACCCGATCAGGGCGAACGGGATCGGATCGATGAACGGCACCGAGCCGAGCAGGTTGCGGTTCCGCGACGACAGCGCGAGCACCAGTTCGGGGCGTTCGTCGACGAGCGCCGGCCCGATGTTCGAGCCGATCGTGCCGATCACGAAGAGCGTGCTCGTGAGCACCAGCACGAACCGCCTGGCCAGTGGTCCCACCTCGAGGTCGGGGGCCGGCACCACGACCGGACCGTCGGCGGGAAGGGGCGGTGGCATCGACCCAACCTACCGCCCGCGGTGAGCGAGCCCCCGTCGACACCGGTGCCAGCCGACACCGGTGCCAGCCGGCTCGTCCCCCCTCGTGGTGTCCACCAGTTCGGTTCTGAAGCTCCTATGTAAAGCGATTCTTCGAGCAGGGTCGTGAGTGTCCGCCTGGCGGGTCGTGAGGTCACTCGACATCCGTCTGTAGACGACGTCGCCGAGGCGTCGTTTGAGGATGCGCATGGCTTCGTTCTTGGTGTGGCCTCGGCGTCGGGCGTCCTCGTAGATCTTCCGGGCTCGTGGCTCGCAGCGCAGCTGGGTGACTGCCATGCGATGGAGGCAGGCGGCGAACCCGCAACCTGACCGTCTCGGCCTTCGGTCCCAGCTTCTCGGCAACCGAGCAGATCGCTTCCC
>VFMC01000340.1 GCA_006515795.1 Acidimicrobiaceae bacterium
CGTCGAGGAGCCGTCGCCAACTTCGTGACTTGCTGTCGGGCATGGCCGCCCACTCACGGCCTGGCCTCGCCGGGTGTCGCCGGAGCGTTCATCGACGGCGCTCCGACGGTGTGCGCACGGCTCGTTTCATGGGCCCGATTGTCACACACGAATGGCCATATCGTGCTCACGTCCGATCGACTGGTGGGCCGGCGTCGGTCAGCTCCTCGCGGTCTTCGGATCCGGGCCGGCCGACCGCGCGCCGGCTTGAACCGGAGCGCGCTTCACGCCGGCGGGTCGGTCGTCGCGCATCAGGTAGTGCGGGCCGCGGCCCCATTCCTTGGCAGCTGCGTCGTCGGGGTTCCACAGCCCGCACGACTCGAGCGACAGACAACCGCATCCGATGCAGTCGCCGAGCTGGTCGCGCAGCCGCTGCAGCACGGCGATCTGTTCGTCGATGCGTGGCTGCCAACTGGTGGCGAGCACCTCCCAGTCGCGTGCAGTGGGGGTTCGTTCCTCGGGAAGTGACGCGAGGGCCTCCGCGATGTCGTTGAGACTCAGCCCCACGAGCTGCGCGGTGCGGATGAAGCCGATGCGGCGCAGGACGTCGTTGTGGTAGCGGCGATGGCCGTAAGGCGTGCGCACCGACTTCAGCATGCCGAGGTCCTCGTAGTACCGCACCGCCGACGACGCGATGCCGGCCCGCAGACCGACCTCGCCCACAGTGAGCAGCCGGCTGACGGGCGTTTTCGTTGCCTTCTGTGACGCCATGGGCGATCTCCTCGAGAAGGGGCTTGACTTCAAGTTTACTTGAACTCGTAGGGTCGAGCCATGTTCAACGCCTCACCGCTGTACGTCAAGTTGCTCCGAGATGTCGCGCGATCTCGGATCGCCCGTCGACCCGTCCTGACCGAGCGCTCCAGCCGATCAACTCGACGCCGCCCCCGACCCGAGGGCGCGCGATGAGCGCGCATTCAGCAACGCCCGCCGACTCACCGACCGTCGAGAGCAACATCGTCGGGAACCTGGCCGAGTTGCCGCTCGGCGGGATGAAGCTCGTCAAGGTCGAGAACCGCCGACTCTGCCTCGTCCACATATCGACCGGCGTGCACGCGCTCGACAACGCCTGCCCGCACGAGGGGTACGGGCTCACGACCGGTCAGCTCGACGGTGAGTTGCTCACCTGCGCGTGGCACAACTGGAAGTTCCGGGTCAGCGATGGGCGGTGCGTGATCGGCGAGGAGAACGTTCGCACGCACGGCGTGGATGTCGCCGACGACGGGACGATTTCGATCACCCTCAACGAACCCGACCCGGCCGAACTGCGGCCGCAGCTGCTGGCAAGCCTGAGACGGGGCATCGAACGCGACTACATCGGCCAGGTGTCGCGCGACATCGTGCGCCTGCTGCGCGCCGACGCCAACCCGGGCGAGCTGATCTGGGAAGCGGTCGCGTACGGCGCCCCGCGTGCCGAGTTCGGCTGGGGGCACTCGATCGCCTCGCTCACCGACTGCCTGTCGATGGTCGACCATTACGACGGTGACGACCGCGCGCTGCCGATCGTGCAGGCGATCGCCGGTGTCGCCGAGGGGGAGCGCGACCGGCAGACTCGATCGCTGCCCGATCCGGTGTCGACGTTGCCGCCCGATCCGCGCGACGCGTTCCGCCGACTGGTGGAGAGTGAGCGGCTGGAGCCGGCGCAGGCGCTGGTGCGCGGCGCGATCCACTCCGGCGCGGACGTCGACACGATGCGCACGTGGTTCACCGACATCGTGTCCGATCACCTGTTGTCGTACGGACACGGCGCGATCTACGCCCAGAAGGCTTTCCAACTGCTCGACCGGATCGGGTGGGATCGCGCCGACACGGTGCTGCCTCACCTCCTACCGACGATCGTGTATGGCACCCGCGAAGACAAATTGCCGTACGCCACAATGTTCATGCGCGGGTGGGCGGCGAGCGACCTCGTCGCGCTCGCGGAGGCGGCTGCGTCCCCCGACGCGGCGTGGACCGACGACGGCCGTCTGCTCACCGCGCTGCTCGGGCCGGACCGGACCGAAGCCGCCCGAGCCGCAGTCGCCGCCATCACTGCCGGCGCATCGCTCGACGCCGTACTCGATGTGGTCACGGCCGCGGTCAGCGAGCGGATGCTGCGCTACGTCGTCGCCGGCGAGCGCGACTTCCACGACGACTTCGGCTGGCTCGACATCACCCATGGCATGACTTACGCCAACGCGGCCCGCTGGCACCTGGCGCACGCCGGGCCGACGCCCGACCTCGTGCGGCTCGTGCTGTGGACCGCGTTCCTCGCGAACTGGACCGGCCGTCACGAATGGCACACGACGGTCGGCCGTCGCGACGAGATCGAGCCCCGCTCCCACGATCTGGCCGCGTACGGGCGATCGCTCCAGCACGAGGCGCTGCTCGACGGCACCACGGCGTTCATCGTCCACGCCCACGCGGTGAAGATGAGCGTCTCTGCGACCGAGGAGGCGTTGCGGCTGGGCTCGACGTCGCCGCTCGACGCGACGGCGCGGTTCATGGCGGCGCCGAAGCTCGAACGCTTCGTCGCGGCCACGGTCACCCGCTCGATCGACTTCCTCTCCGGCAAGACGCAGCGCGACTGTTAGCGCGGTGGGGCTGTGTCGTGTTTTCCCGCGGGAAAACGGTTGGTCGGGCCTCGTCGACGTCGTGGGTGACGAGCAGGGTGGTGGTCGACGTCGCCCGCAGGATCGTCGCCAGGTCGGCGGCCAGGCGATCGTGGAGGTCGTCGTCGAGCCCGGTGAGCGGCTCGTCGAGCAGGAGGATCGGCGGCCCGGGCGCGAGCGATCGAGCCAGGGCTACCCGCTTGGCCTCGCCGCCGCTCAGCGAGGTGACGGCTCGATGTTCGAATCCTTCCAGGCCCACGAGCTGCAACATGTCGCTCACTCGCGCCTCGCGTCGCGCACGCGGCAGCCGCTGCATCCGGAGCCCGAACTCCACGTTGCCGGCCACGTCGCGGTGAGGGAACAACTGGTTGTCCTGGAAGACCAGCCCGACACCACGGTCGTGCACGGCAACGTCGGTGACGTCGCGATCGTCGACCAGCACCGCGCCGCTGTCGGGCGTCACGAGACCGGCCACCGCCCGGAGCAGGGTCGTCTTCCCAGCACCCGACGGCCCCAGCAGCGCAACGATCTCGGCCGTCTCGATGCGCAGCGACACCTGCACGAGCACGGTAGCGCCGCCGAAGCGAACGTCGATGTGGCGGAGCTCGAGCGTCATCGCCCTTCCACCTGTTCGCGGCCGGCCCGATCGGTGTCGGCCAGATCGATCACCAACAGCATCACCAGCGTCATCGCGGCCAATATCACTGCGAGCGCGGCGGCCTGGGCGTGGGGCAGCGCACCGGCCCGACCGAGCAGCCCGCCGATCGCGAGTGGCATCGTGTCGGTTCCGGCCCGGCTGAGGAACGTCGTCGCCCCGAACTCGCCGAGCGAGATCGCCATCGCGAAGCCCGCTGCGGCAACCATCGGTCGGCCGAGCATGTGCACGTCGATCTCCCACCAGCCGCGCACAGGTGTGGCGCCCAGCGTCGCGGCCGCGTCGATCAAGCCGGGCGGGCGCGACCGCAGCACTGGCAGCACCGTGCGCACCACGAACGGTGTGGCCACCAGTGCGTGACCGACCGGTACGAGCCAGGGTTCGCCGCGCCAGTCGACCGGTGCCCGGTCGAAACTGATCAGCATGCCGAAGCCGATCGTCACCGCAGAGGTGCCGAGCGGCAACATCACGCCGAGATCCATGATCCGGCCGCCGCGGCGCGACCCGGCGATGGCGAGTGCGGCGAGGGCACCGATCGCGAGGCTGATCGCTGTCGCGGTGAGCGCGAATCCGAGCGATGTGCGGATCGAACCGAGGGGGTCGACGGGAAGCGAGACGCCCGGCCGCACAGCGGGGTCTCCGAGGGTCGTCCACGGGGCGATGGTCCACCGTCCACCGATGCGGATCGAGCCGAGTGCCAGCGCGCCCAGGGGCACGATCACCAGCGCCGCAGTCGCCGCGGCGCCGCTCAACACGCCGATCCGCTGATGCCGGGTGCCTGCCTCGCGAGCGGCGAGGCGCCGTAGCGAGAGCGGTCGGGCGCGACGCTGGACGTGGGCCGACACGACGACGAGCAAGACGAGGATCATCAGCTGCAGCACCGAGAGGACTGCCGCACCGGCCACATCACCGAGCTGCGTGGCCCGCCTCGCGATCTCCACTTCGATCGTCGGATGCCTAGGACCGCCGAGGATCTGCACCACACCGAACGACGTGAACGTGAACAGGAACGTGATGGTTGCAGAGGCGGTGATTGCCGGGCGCAGCAATGGCAGCGTGACCCGGCACATCGCCTGCCACGGTGTGGCGCCGAGCGTGAGCGCCGCGGCAGTGAGGTCGTTCGGGAGCTGCTTCCATACCGCGCCGACCACTCGCACGACGACGGCCACGTTGAAGAACACATGGGCAGCGATCACCGCGACCACCGTCTGCTCGAACCGTTCGGGAAGCAGCGATGTGAACGCAGCACCCACCACCACCGTCGGCAGTAGGAACGGCACGGTCACCGCGGCTGCCAGCAGCCGACGACCGCGGAACTGCCAACGCGACAACAGGTAGGTGGGGCCGAGACCGATGACCACCGTGGCTGCGGTGCTGATCACCGCCTGCCAGGTG
>VFMC01000341.1:0-2651 GCA_006515795.1 Acidimicrobiaceae bacterium
CCGACGTGCACTGCCCGACCGGCGCACCGCGCGAGTCGATCGTGAAGATCAGCAAGGCCGAGCCCGGCGGCATCGACGCCAAGGGCTTGTGGCGACCCGCGGCGCAAGGTCTGCGCCCGCGCTACGAGAACGACGCGATGAACAAGTACCTCGCCGGCGGCTTCGTGTCCGGCAGCACAGAGAAGAAAGGCTGAGCGATGGCACGCGTGAAGAACTGGCAGCTCGGACGCGAGATGTCGTACTGGTATCCGGAGGCGCGACCGAAGAAGCAGTTCGCGGCGATCTTCGACACCAACAAGTGCATCGCGTGTCAGACGTGCACGTTGGCGTGCAAGACGACGTGGACCTCCGGTCGCGGCCAGGAGTACATGCTCTGGAACAACGTCGAGACCAAGCCCTGGGGCTCGTACCCGCTGGCGTGGGATGTTCGCGAGCTCGACCTGTTGGGCCCACAGCACTGGACCGGCGACACATACACCGGCAAGACGATCTTCGAGGCCGCGCCCGAGGGGAAGAAGAACATCGGTTGGACGCCGAACGACATGGACTACGCCTACCCGAACCGCGGCGAGGACGAGGTCAACGTCACCATCAACGTCAAGCGCTACCACCTGAAGCTGCCACACGACATGTGGTTCTTCTACCTGCCACGCGTGTGCAACCACTGCACTTACCCGGCGTGCCTGCAGGCGTGCACCAGGCAGTCGATCTACAAGCGGCCAGAGGACGGCATCGTGCTCGTCGACCAGGAACGGTGCCGCGGCTACCGCATCTGCTTCGAAGCGTGTCCGTACAAGAAGATCTTCTACAACCACACCACCCGCGTGTCGGAGAAGTGCGTGTTCTGCTTTCCTGCCGTCGAGCAGGGCTACCAGCCGCGCTGCATGCGCAACTGCATCGGCAAGATCCGCTCGTTCGGCTTCGTCAGCACACCCGCCAACGCCCGCGAGGACAACCCGATCGACTTCCTCGTCCACGTGCGCAAGGTTGCCAAGCCGCTGTACCCGCAGTTCGGGCTCGAGCCGAACGTCTACTACATACCTCCCATCCACGTGTCGAGCAACGACTTCCTGACGATGCTGTTCGGGGCAGGAGCCCGGCACGCGATCGACACCTACCGAGCGGCGATGGAAGGGGACGACCCGGAGCTGCTCGGCGCGTTGCTCCTCGCCGTGTCGACCGACCGGATCATCCATCGCTACCAGGTCACCGGCGACACGGTGATCGGTTGGGCGGAAGACGGCGAGGAAGTGGTGCGGATTCCGTTGAAGGTGCCCACGATCGAGCGTGCACCTTTCGATCCGGACCTCAACGTCTACCGGCACAACATCACCTGAGAGGCGAACATGTCCGACACGACCGTCACCTCACCTGCTGGCACCGCACCTGCTGGCACCGCACCTGCTGGCACCGGCGCCGCGAACGGAGTCTCGCGCCGTGGCCTGCTCGCCGGCGGACTCGCCGGCGCCGGCGCACTCGCGATCACCGCGTGCGCTGCCGATCCGTCCGACGTCTCGGTCTCTGGTGGCGTGTGGGTTGCGCGTGTCGGGCGGGCGCCGATCGAACCAGCCGACGCGGCGTGGGACCGGGCCGCACCGACGATCGTCGACATGGATGTGCAGGTCATGGTGCTGCCGCACCGCCCAGCGCCGCTCGTGGCCCAGATCGCCGTTCGGGCGCTCCACGACGGCGAGACGATCTCTTTCCGGCTCGACTGGGACGACCCCGACACCCACGATCTCACCGTTCGCGTCGACGACTTCCGCGATGCCTGCGCGGTGCTGCTCGCCGGCGGCGAGGGCGACCAGGGGTTGCGCACCATGGGTAGCGTCGACCAACCGGCCACGCTGTTGCACTGGAAGGCGGATTGGCAGCGCGACATGGATCTCGGCGTGCAAGGTGCAGCCGACGTCTATCCGAATCGTTCCATCGACGTGTACCCGCCGCTCATCTCCGATGCGCCGCGCGACCTCACCCCGGCCGACTACGAGGCGGCCGATGCCACCGAGTGGCTCCCCGGCCTGCACGTGGGCAATCCGCTCTCGGCATCCACGCGGACCGCGTGCGTCGAGAAGCTGACCGCACGCGGCTTCGGCACGGCCACCACGGCGACGAAGCAGAACGTGGCCGGACGCGGCGAGCGAACCAGCAGCGGCTGGCGAGTGGTGCTGGCCAAGCCACTGCGGGGCATCGAGGCCGACGAGTTCACGCTCACTCCGGGGCATGCCCACACGTGCGCGTTCGCCCTGTGGTCGGGGGCCGATCAGGATGCGGGTGGCCGCAAGACCCCGAGCAAGGCCGCGCTGCGATTGCTGCTGGAGTTCTGAGATGGAGCGCTGAGATGGTCGTGCTCACCCCACTCTCCCACGAGACCCTCGTCGCCAGGGGCGTCGCCTACGCACTGCTGGCGCAGGTGCTCGGAGCCGATCCCGGTCCGCTCTCCGACGGCTACACCACTGCCGCGCTGCGCGAGGCACTACGCGCCTCGGGCGACCATCGGGCGCTCGATCGGTTGAGCAGTGCTTCCACCATCGAACTTCCCGACACCGACGAGTTGAGGCGCCGTTGGGTCAGGTGGTTCGATCAGGGGCGGGTGGCACCTTACGAGTGCTCGAACACGCTGCCCTCGGCAGGAGGGCACACCCCCCGAT
>VFMC01000341.1:2677-4953 GCA_006515795.1 Acidimicrobiaceae bacterium
ATTGGCCGACATCGCCGGCTTCTACCGTGCGTTCGGCATGGAGGTGTCGGGCGATCGCCCCGATCACGTCGTTGCCGAGCTCGAGTTCGCGTCGACGGTCACTCTCGCCGAGGCCGAAGCCCGAGCCAATGGCTCCGCCGATGACGCTGCCGTCTGCGCCACCGCGGCAAGAGCGTTCATCCGCGATCACCTGGGGCTGTGGCTCGACGTGTTCGCGGACCGGGTCGATGCGATCGACGCGCTCCGCCCGTGGACCCCATTCGCCGCGGCGGCAGCCGAGCTGGTCGCAGCCGACGCGGCCGACCGCAACGTCGTGCCGGCGCGCTCGTTGGCCGTGCTGCCCGACGATGCCGGTCTCCTGGCCGACGACGACGACCTCCTCCCCCACTGCGGCGAGGACTGTGCCGGGCCCGGGTTCGGCGACTAGCGCGCCGCCCGAATCAGGCAGCTAACGAGGGGCGAGCTCGGCCACCGTCGCCGCGCTCGGATACGTCACCAACGCCGGCGCCAGGCGGTCTTCCCAGATCGAGAGATACGCCGTGCCCTCGTCGACGCCCGGCGTGTTCAGCACCACCGCGAACTGAATGGTGCTGCCGCCCACCACCGGCAGGTAGCCCGCCAGCGCCTTCACCCCCGACAGCGTGCCGGTCTTGGCGCGCAGGTTCCCTGCGACCAGCGAACCGACGAACACATCGGTGAGCGTGCCGGACGTGGCCGCCACGGGCAGGCCCTTGCCGAGGGCGTCGTCGACGCTCCCGTGAGCGAGCAGCGCCACCAGCGTTGCGCAGGTGAGCCGGCTGTCGCGGGCCAGACCCGAACCGTCGATCAGCACGACTCCCTCGAGGGGCACCCCCCAGCCGAGCATGCGGTTGGTGATGGCCTGAAGCCCGGCGGCTGTGCTGCCGACGCCCGAGTCCATCAACCCGATCTCCTTCACCAACATCTCGGCGGTGTTGTTGTCGCTGGTGAGCAACATCTCCTCGATGATCGCCGACAACGGTCTCGACTGAACCGCGGCGATCTCGTTGCTGAACGCGGCGACTCCGGCGACCGCACCCTGGCTCACGGGCACACCCCGCTCGCGCAGCAGCGCGGTGAACAGCTGGGCCGCACCGAGCGCCGGGTCGGCGGCGACGCCGCCGATCGACTGCGTGGTCCAGCCGTCGTTCACGAGCAGTGCGTCGTAGGGCCCGCCCTCGGCCACCTTGAGCGACGGATCCCACGACGGCCCGAAGAACTCGTCGTCGTATCGGCTGCCGTCACCAACCACGCGGCCGGCCACGCGGGTGAGGCCGGCAGCCACCAATTGATCGGCGAGGTCCTCCAAACGGGTCACGTTGATCGGCGGATGGCCGGCGTTCACCTGGGCAGTCGGCCACCAGTCGGTCGACAGCACCGGATCGCCGCCACCGATGATCCCGAGGTCGCCGGCGACAACGCCATCGGAGCCGAGCTCGCCGACCGCCGCGGTGGCGAACGTGTAGTTGGCTCCCAGCACGTCGAGCGCCACGGCCGCGACAGCGAGCTTCAAGTTCGATGCGGGGATCACGGGAATCGATGGGTTCTCGGCGGCAACGATCTGGCCGTCGACGGCGACCGCCGAGCATGAGGTGCCATCGGTGGCGTCGAGGAGCGGCTGCAGCTCGGCGGCGAACTCGTCGACGTTCAGCCGGCGCGACAGCACGCCGGGCGCGCGCCGCAGCGACAGCACAGGGGTGGTGAGGTTCAACGTGGGATCGGCCGTCGCGGCGATCGTCGGCTGCGGATCGAAGGTGGTGTTCGCCGCGGCCCACTGCCACAGCACAGCGAGACCCATGCCGACCGTGATCGCCACCGAGGCGAGCACTATCAGCGGGCTTGCAAGCCGGGGCTTCATCGCCACCGCTCCACCGCGCCCTCGGCGACGCGGTCGCGGAAGTTGGCGTACCGATGCAGATGGCCGAGCGCGGTGACAGCTCGGTTGCCGCTGGCGTAACAGAGCCGGCCCGTGGCCCGTACTGCCGCGGGGCCTGGGTTGGCGGGGTCGGCGACCGCGAGCTCGGTGGCGGAGAGGATCGGCTTGCCGTACCGTCGCGACAGCTCGTCGGCAGCCTGGGCGAAGCGCTCGTCTTGCCGCTCGTGGTAGGCGACGATCCGGTCGAGCCCGTGAGCGGGGTGGAAACCGCCCTCACGCATCAGCCGCGCCTGATTGCTCTGGATGCCGAGACCCAGGTAGACGATGCTGTGCACATCGGGGTGGGCGGCGATCAGCTCCATCACTTCGGGAATCGTGTCAC
>VFMC01000342.1 GCA_006515795.1 Acidimicrobiaceae bacterium
AACCCGGCGGCGCGGTCGAACACGCCCTGGATTCCGTAGTTGAACAGCCAGTACCGAACCTGGTCGATGGTCGGTTTGTCCTCGGAGGTTTCCAGGAACAAGATCCGGTCGGTCCAGAAGTCCTCCCCCGGCCAATGTCGGGAACCTTTCAGGAACTCGAGTACTTCGATGCATCCCCCGAACAAGCGCCCGGACCGCGCGCCGTTGCCGCTGAGCCAGTTCCATCCGTCGTGCGGCTGAAGCGCTTCGACACGTCCGTCGTTGTCGGGCGCGTTCCAGTCGAGGTACGAGTTCGTCCACCGCGGGAACGGCTCGTAGAGCAGCGATTCGGAGGGCTCGAACAGCATCGCTCGAAGGTGGGCCTCGGCCTCGGGGAAGTTCCACAGTTGGGCAAGGCCGGCCATCACAGCCGGACCGTGGAAGGTGACCAGGCCGAGGTTGTGGCAGAACACCAGCTGTGTGCAGGTGTCGGACCAGCCCATCAGGATCTTCGGGTTGGCGCGGATCACGTCGGCATCGAGGTACGGCAGGATCCGGGCAGAGTCGTCGCCACCGATGCTGGCGATCACCGCAGCAACCGACGGGTCGGCGAACGCAGCATTCAGGTCTGCGGCGCGGGCGCGGGGATTCGCCGACAACTCGTTCGGGCTCATTCGTGCAGTCGGGAACTCCTTCACGCGCAGCCCGAGACGATCGGTGAGCGTGCGCAGGCCCGCTTCGAAGACGTGCGGGTAGGCGTGGGGACCACCCCACGATGTCGAGACGACGGCCACCGAGTCGCCCGCCCGAAGCCGTCGAGGCTTCAGCTGCTCCATCCGGCACGGCCCTCCACGCGACCATGCTCGCACAAGGATCCGGCGGTCAATTTCCAGCGGGAAAACCCTGCAGGGCGATCAGCCCGCGGTGATCGGGTCCGGCGGCCGGCACCTTGCGAGCCGCGGTCGTCGATGGCGCGATGCTGTAGCCATCCCCCAGATGACTGACGACACGCACCCGGGCCGGGCTTTGGGCCTCAGCACGGCCGAGGCGGCCGATCGGCTCGAACGCAACGGTCCCAATCAACTCCCGCCGCCGCACCGCCCATCGCTGCTGCGCCGCTTCGTCGGCGAACTGTTCCACTTCTTCGCAACCATGCTCTGGGTCGCGGGGATCCTTGCGCTGATCGCCGGGTTGGCTCCCCTCGGCATCGCCATCTTCGCGGTCGTGGTGCTCAACGCAGTGTTCTCCTTTGCCCAAGAGCGCCGCGCCGACCGCGCCGCCGAACGACTGCAGGCGCTGCTGCCCACACGTATCACTGTGCGGCGTGGAGGCCGCCAGGTTCTCATCGATGCCGCCGGCGTGGTCGACGGCGATGTCTTGGTGCTGGAGGCGGGCGACCGGATCCCCGCCGATGCACGGGTCGTGCTCGACAACGGGCTGCTCGTCGACACGTCGCTGCTGACCGGTGAGAGCGTGCCCACCGTGGTCACCCGCGAGGGCGAGTTGTTCGCCGGTTCGTTCGTCGTGGAGGGCACGGCAGAGGCCGTCGTCACCGCCACCGGCGCACGCACGCGGTTGGCCGACATCGCCCGGCTCACGACGTCGACCGCGAAACCCGTCACCCCGCTGACTCGCGAGCTGGCCCGCGTCGTGCGCACCATCGCCGCAATCGCCATCGGGGTCGGCGTCACGTTCTTCGGTCTCGCCCTGGCTCTGGGCAACGCCGCGTCGGATGGATTCGTCTTCGCCATCGGCGTCACGGTGGCGCTGGTCCCCGAGGCGCTGCTGCCCACGGTGACCTTGTCGCTGGCCTGGGGCGCCGAACAGATGGCGAAGCGACAGGTGCTGGTCCGCCGGCTCGAAGCCGTAGAAACGCTGGGGTCCACCACGTTCATCTGCACCGACAAGACCGGCACGCTCACCCGCAACGAGATGACCGTGCTGGAGGCCTGGAGCCCGCAGGGTTCGGTGACCGTCGAAGGCACGGGCTACGAACCAGACGCGACGCTGAACTGGTCGACACCTGATGCGGCCCCCACCCTCGTCCGACTCGGCGCTCTGGCCGTGCGCTGCTCCACCGGGTACGTGTTCGAGGACGACGGTCGCTGGCAGGCGCACGGCGATCCCTCCGAAGCCGCGCTCGATGCCTATGCCCGCCGGCTGGGTGTAGGCACCGAGGCGACGCGCCTTCGCGAGGTGGTGACGTCGAGGTTCGCATTCGATCCCCGACGGCGGCGGATGTCGGTGGTGATCGACGGGGAGGTGATCGTGAAGGGCGCGCCCGAGGGCGTGCTCCCGTTGTGCGGTGAGGTCGCCGGCGTCGATCAGGTGGTCGAGGCGTTCGGTCGTCGCGGCCTGCGTGTGCTGGCCATCGCCCGACGCACCCTCGACGGGGCGCTACCAGCGTCGGCCGAGGAGGCCGAGATCGAACTCGAGCTGTGCGGGCTGGTGGCGCTCCACGACCCGCCGCGCGATGGAGTGGCACCAGCGCTCGCCGCCTGTCGGAGGGCGGGCATCAAGGTGGCGATGCTCACCGGCGATCACCCGGTCACGGGCGCGGCGATCGCCACCGCGATCGGGCTTCGCCACGACACCGATCCGGTGCTCGTGGGCACCGACCTCCCCGCCGACGACCGCGAGCTCGGCGCCCTGCTCGATCGGGACGGGCTCGCGCATCGCCAGGGCTCTGCGGGCGCGTGGCCACGTGGTGGCGATGACGGGCGACGGCGTGAACGACGCCCCGGCGCTCCACGAAGCCGACATCGGGATCGCGATGGGCCTGTCTGGCACCGACGTGGCGCGCGAGGCAGCCGACCTCGTGCTGCTCGACGATCACTTCGCCAGCATCGTGGCGGGCATCGAGCAGGGCCGAGCCACGTTCGTCAACATCCGCCGCTTCCTCACCTACCACCTCACCGACAACGTTGCCGAGCTCACGCCGTTCGTGGTGTGGGCGATGTCGGGCGGCCGGATCCCGCTGGCGCTCGGCGTGCTGCAGATCCTGGCGCTCGACCTCGGGACCGACACCCTGTCAGCCACGGCACTCGGTGCCGAGCCCGCCGGCCGCCACCTCCTCGAGGGTCCGCCGGTGTCGGGCCGGTTGATGAACCGGACCGTGATGCGGCGCGCCTTCGGGGTGCTTGGAGTGACGGAGGCTGTGACGTCGATGACCGCGTTCTTCGTCTCACTCGTGGCTGGCGGCTGGAGGCCGGGTGACGCGTTCCCCACCGGGCACGTGCTCGCCGCGGCATCGGGGGCCACGTTCATGACCGTGGTGCTCGCCCAGACCGCCAACGCGTTCGCCTGCCGCAGTTCCACGAAATGGCCTGGCGAGCTCGGCTGGACCACGAACCGACTGCTCATCCCGGCTGTGTGCGCGGGGCTGGGCTTCTCACTGCTGGCGCTGTTCGCGCCGCCGATCGCGCTCGAGCTCGGACATGCCAACCCGCCGCTCGCCGGATGGCTCGTGGCGTTCGGGTCGATCTTCGCGGTGCTCGCCGTGGACCGGGTGGACAAGTGGTGGCAGCGACGGGCTCGTCGAGGACCGATCGGAACTGCTCCCGCCCGATAGACGACGGGTACGCTGCGCGCCGATGGACATCGCTCAGCTCCAGCAGACGATCGAGCGAACCTTCGGTGACCGCGACCGCGCCCGAGGTGTGCCGGCGAGCGTGGCGTGGCTCGCCGAGGAGGTCGGCGAGTTGGCTCAGGCCGTACGCAAGGGCACGCCTGAACAACAACGCGTCGAGTTCGCCGACGTGCTCGCCTGGGTGGCATCGCTGGCCAACCAGATGGACGTCGATCTGAGCGAGGCGGTGAAGCGCTACGCCGACGGATGCCCCCACTGTCACGCGGTACCCTGCGCGTGTCCATTCTGAGCGAACGCGACGATCAATCTGCCCACAGCGTCCATCCCCAGCATGACCACGCCGCCTCTCGCCATCGACGACCTGGTCACCGAGCACAGCGCGTCGATGTACCGCGTGGCGTTGTCGCTGATGCGCGATCACTCCCTGGCCGAAGACATCGTGCAGGAGTCGATCATGAAGGCGTGGCAGGCACTCGACGGCTTCCGCGGCGAA
>VFMC01000343.1 GCA_006515795.1 Acidimicrobiaceae bacterium
CCCGGCCGCGAAGATCGCCTCGTACACGGTCGAGGCGTACTCGACGGGCAGGTGCAGCTCCCACCCGAGCTCGCCCATGTACGTCACCCGCAAGGCGCGCACCGGGCAACCGGCGACACCGATGGTCTGCATGGTGGCGAACGGGAACGCGTCGTTGGCGAGATTGGAACGGGTGACCGACTGCAGGATCGTGCGGGCGTTGGGCCCCATGAGGGTGAGCACCGACCAGGCCGACGTGATGTCGAAGAGCTGCGCGTTCGCGCCAGCCGGGATGTTGCGTTGGATCCAGTCGAAGTCGTGCGTCGCGAACCCGGTGCCGGTGACGATGTAGAACTCATCGATGGCAACCCGGCCGACGGTGAGGTCGCACTGGATGCCACCGCTGTCGTCGAGCATCTGCGTGTAGGTGAGCGAGCCGATCGGCTTGTGCACGTCGTTGGCGCAGATCCAGTCGAGCGCCTCCATCGCATCCGGGCCCTTCAGCGCGAACTTGGCGAACGAGGTTTGGTCGATCAGCACCGCCGCCTCGCGGCAGGCACGATGTTCGCGTCCGACGGCGGCGAACCAGTTCTGGCGGCCGTAGCTGTACTCGTCGTGTGGTGCCTCACCGAGCGTGGCATCGGCGAACCAGTTCGGACGCTCCCAGCCGAGCTTCTCGCCGAAGCAGGCGCCTTGCTGGCTCAGCCGCGCGTACAGCGGCGAGGTGCGGCACGGGCGGCCGCTGTCGTGCTCCTCGAACGGCCAGGCCATTGTGTAGTGCTTGGCGTAGGCCTCGAGCGTGCGGGTGCGCACCCAGTCGGTGTCGCTGTGGGGCCGACCGAAGCGGCGGATGTCGACCACCCACAGGTCGTATGGCGCCACCCCTCGGTCGACCCACTCGGCAAGCGCCATCCCGGCGCCTCCACCGGCGGCGATCCCGAACGCGTTGAATCCGGCGCCGACGAAGAAGTTCTTCAGCTCCGGAGCCTCGCCGAGGATGAAGTTGCCGTCCGGGGTGAAGCTCTCCGGCCCGTTGATGAGCTCGTTGATGCCGGCGGTCTGCAGCGCCGGCACGCGGCCCATGGCCAGTTCCATGATCGGGGCGAAGTGGTCGTAGTCCCCTTCGAGCAGTTGGAACTGGAACGGCCGCGGGATGCCGTTCACCGCCCACGGAACGGGGTCGGGCTCGTAGCCACCCATCACGAGGCCGCCGACTTCCTCTTTGTAGTAGGTGAGCCTGTCGGGGTCGCGCAGAGTGGGCAGGTTGCGCGGCACGCCGCCCTCGAGTTGGGCGGTGATGATGTACTGGTGCTCCACCGGCACGAGCGGCACGTTCACACCGACGGTCGCGGCGAGGGCGCGGGTCCACTGCCCGGCGCACACCACCACCTTCTCGCACTCGATTCGGCCTTGATCGGTGACGACCGCCTTCACCACGCCGTCGATCACCTCGATCTGCAAGACCTCGGTGTCTTCGCAGATCGTCGCACCGGCCAGGCGCGCGCCCTTGGCGAGAGCCATCGTGATGTCGCTCGGACTGGCCTGGCCGTCGGTCGGCAAGAACGCCGCGCCGACCACGTCGTCCACCTGCATCAGCGGCCAGAGGTCTTGTGCCTCCGCCGCGCTCAGCAGGTGCATCTCCAGCCCGAAGCTGGTCGCGGTGGTGGCCTGGCGTTTCACCTCGGTCCAGCGTTGCTCGTTGCAGGCGAGGCGCAGTCCGCCGTTCATCTTCCAGCCGGTGGCTTGTCCGGTCTCGGCCTCGAGGGTCTTGTAGAGCTCGACCGAGTAGCCGAGGAGCTGGGTGATGTTGGCGCTGGTGCGGAGCTGGCCGACCAGGCCGGCGGCGTGGAAGGTCGAGCCGGAGGTGAGCTTGTGCTTCTCGACGAGGACGGTGTCCGTCCAGCCGAGCTTGGCGAGGTGGTAGGCGGTGGAGCAGCCGACGATGCCGCCACCGATGACGACGGCGCGAGCAGAAGATGGTTGGGTCACGTGCCGACAGTAGTCGTCTGGCGAGCCTCGAACGAACAGAAACGACCAGAAATGATCGATTCTGGTGGAATGGCTGTCATGATGAGTGCGATGACTAGGACTCTGGGTCGTTACGAGCACGACGTGATCAACGCCGTCGCATTGCGCGGGTCGGTGAGCGTGCGCGATCTCGCCGGGTTGCTCGACGTGTCGGAGCAGACGGTGCGCCGCATCGTCAAGCCGATGGTCGAGCGGCACCAGGTCACCAAGGTGCACGGCGCGATCGTCGCCGTCGACCGTCCCGGTGAACCGCCGTTCCTGTCGCGCATGACCTTGGCCCGCCGCGCCAAGATCGCCATCGCGACCCGGGTCGCCGAACTGGTGCAGCACGGCGATGCGATTGCCCTCGACACCGGCTCGACCACAGGGTTCATCGCCCAGGCGCTGCGACAGCACCGCAACCTCACCGTCGTGACGAACTCGTCGTTCATCGCCACCAGCCTGGCGACGATTCCCGGCAACCGGGTGCTGATGGCCGGAGTCGAGCTGCGCAACCACGATGGGGCCTCTTTCGACCGCTTCGCATTCGAGGTGATGGCATCGATGCGAGTGAGGCTGGCCGTGCTGAGTGCTTCCGCGGTCGATCCGACCGTCGGCTTCATGGTGCAGGAGCACTGCGAGGCAGAGATGTCGG
>VFMC01000344.1 GCA_006515795.1 Acidimicrobiaceae bacterium
GCTCTACGCCGGTACAGAGGCCCAGACGGCCACGATCATCACCGGTGCCGAGTGGCTCGCCCACCGAGGGTCGGTCGGTCGTCCGGTGCCGGGGACCGTGAGCATCACCGACGCCGGCGGAAGAGAGATGGCCCCCCACCAGATGGGTCCAGGCGAGATGGGCGAGGTCTGGCTCCGCAGCGTTCGCGACACCCCGACCTATCGGTACGTGGGTGCGGAGGCCCGTCGCCGCGATGGCGGCTGGGAGTCGCTCGGCGACATGGGCTACCTCGACACCGACGGGTACCTGTACCTCGGCGACCGTTCGGCCGACATGATCCTGTCGGGCGGCGCCAACATCTACCCGGCGGAGATCGAGTTCGCACTGCAGGAGCATCCGGGCGTTCACTCGTGCGCGGTGATCGGCCTTCCCGATGAGGACAAGGGCAACACCATCCATGCCATCGTGGAAGCCGACGTCGCATCTGTCGATGTCGACGAGCTGCGCTCGTTCCTCGGCGAACGACTCGTCTCGTACAAGGTGCCGCGAACGTTCGAGTTCGTCGAGGAGGCGCTGCGCGACGATGCGGGCAAGCTCCGCCGATCCGCGCTGCGCCAGGCTCGGCTGAACGGCTGACCCGGAGGAGAGGTTCCACGATGCACGACTCACTCACCGCAGAGACGATCGAGCTGTTGCAGACGATGATTCGCAACCAGTGCGTCAACGATGGCACGGCGGCATCGGGGCACGAGACGCGCAACGCCGACGTGCTGCGCCAGTTCCTCGGCGGTGCGGGCTTCGACGTGCAGCAGTACGAGCCGACGCCGGGGCGGGCCACGCTCGTGGCGCGCATCGAGGGCACCGATCCCCACTCGCGGAGCCTCTGCCTGATGGGCCACACCGACGTGGTGCCCGTGAACGAGGCCGGTTGGACTCGCGACCCGTTCGGTGGCGAGCTCGTCGACGGCGAGGTGTGGGGCCGAGGCGCGGTCGACATGCTCAACCTCACCGCCTCGATGGCCGTTGCCTTCCGGCACCTAGCCCGATCCGGGTTCCGCCCCAACGGCGATCTGGTCTACGTAGCAGTCGCCGACGAGGAGTCGGGCAGTGCCCACGGAATGCAATGGATGGCCGACCACGAACGCGACGCGATCATGGCCGACTACGTGCTCACCGAGAGCGGCGGTCTGCACTCCGGACCGAAGGAACAGCCGTACATCGGTATCACGGTGGGGGAGAAGGGGGTCGCCTGGCGCCGTCTCCGCGTGCGTGGGACGCCCGGCCACGGATCGGCACCCTTCAAGGCCGACAACGCCTTGATGACCGCGGCGGCTGTGATCCAGCGCATCGGCGACTACCGGCCGTCGCCACGGTTCCATGAGCTGTGGCGCACCAGGGTGGAGAGCCTCGGAGTCGACGAGCAGATGCAGGCGGCGCTCCTCGACCCGGCACGGATCGACGAGTTCCTCGACACCCTTCCGCTATCCGGTCCAGGAGCGCAGCTCCACGCGTGCACGCACACCACGTTCTCGTGCAACACGATCGGCGCCGGTGGACCGGCGCCCGCGTCGACGTTGAGGTGGTGATGAACGACCCTGCCACCATCAGCCGGGTCGACACGCCGCTGTGGACCGCACTGGAGCGGGCTATCTCGCGACCGTTCCCCACGTCGCGCCCCACGCCGCAGCTCGTTGCCGGCTTCACCGATTCGCGTATCTATCGCGACCTCGGGGCCGTGTCCTACGGTGCCGGGCTGTTCAGCCCCGACCTCGACCCCTCCGACTTCGGACGCCGGTTCCACGGCAACGACGAGCGCATCGACGTGGAGTCGTTGCGACTCACGACGGCGTTGTGGCTCGACGTGGCTCGCGACCTGCTCGGCTGACGTCGTGGGAGTGAGCATCGACGACGTTCGTGCAATGGCCGGCACTCTCGAGCGCTCGTACGAGGCCGTCGTGCGCGACCGGGTGAAGTTCCGCGTCGGTCGGATCGTGTACCTGGCATTCAGCCGTGACGACACGATGATGGGGTTCGCGTTCCCCAAGGAGGAACGCGGGGCGCTGGTGGCATCCGAACCGCAGAAGTTCATGATGCCCCGTCCGAGCGACATGCGGTACAACTGGGTGGTCGTTCGACTCACCGAGCTCGACCTCGACGAGATGCGCGAGCTGGTGCTGGACGCCTGGTCGATGGTGGTGCCGAAGAAGGTGTCGGCGCCGCGGCTCGGCCGGTGACTGTTCAGCCGGTGACTGCTCAGCCGGCGTCGAGCCGGCCGGCGACAAGCCTGACAACTCGATCGGCGCGTTCGAACGCGACCGCCCGATGCGACACGGCCAGGACGGTCATGCCCGCCGCGGCGAGGTTGTGCCACAGCTGGAGCTCGGTCTCGACGTCGAGCGCGCTCGACAGATCGTCGAGCACCACCAGTTCGGGCGCGTGCACGAGCGCCCTCGCCGTGGCGACGCGCTGACGCTGGCCACCGGAGAGGCGCAGGCCTCGTGGGCCGATCATCGTGCCGATCCCACTGGGCATGTCGGCGATGTCTGCGCTCACTGCTGCCAGCTCCAGCGACCGCACGAGCTGGAACTCGTCGACTGGACCGAGGCCGATGTTGTCGCCGACGGAGTCGGAGATGAGCTGCGGAACCTGTGGCAGGAAGGCCGCGTTCGGCGGCACCAGGAACGCGGCGCGGTCGGTGAGCAGTCGCCCGTTCCATTCGACCGTGCCCGTGACCTCGGCCTGATGGGCGAGGCCCAGTAGAGCGCGCAGCAAGGTGCTCTTGCCCGAGCCGACTTCCCCGGTCAGCACCGTGAAGCTGCCGCGTTCGATCGTGAGATCGATGCCGCGCACGCCGGCGCCCGACGGATAGGTGGCGGTCAGTCCACGAACCTCGAGACGATCGAGGGCCACCCGTTCGGGTCGGTGGTCTGGAGGCCGATCGCGCCGCTGCTTCACCCGAATGGGCAGCGAACGGGGCGCCACCGTGTTGGCCACGTCGTCGTCGGCAACCAGCAGCCGCATCCGTTCGAAGGCGACACCGGCCTGCTTGCGCCTCGCCAGAACACGCCCGACCATGCGCGGCAGGAAGCTCAGCCATCCGAGGTACGCCGTGAACAAGGCGAGCTCACCGACGTCGAACGACCCGGAAGCGAATGCGGCCGCGCTCACCACCAGCACCAGGCCGAGGCCGATGTCGGCGCTGCCCTGACTGAACGCCTCGACCCCTTCGTCGAGCACGCGATCGCGCACCGCGGTGTGGCCGCGATGGTCGACGAGCGCACGCAACCGGTTCATCGTCGGGTCGATCGCATCGTTCACCTTCACCGTGGTGGCGGCCGCCATCACGTCGCCGAGCAGCCCACTGACGGCAGCGGTCGCCGCCCGATCAGCGACTCGGTACCGCTTGATCCGGGTGTCGAGTGCACGAGTGGCGATGGCCACGGTGACCAGTGGTAGCAAGAGAACGGCTGTTGCACGCGCGTCGGCGCTTCCCAGCACGAACCCGGCGAGCACCGTGAAGACGAGTCCGGCCGACACGTCGACGAGTCCATCGATGAACAGCGTGACGTCCTCGGTGTCGTCGCGGAAGTGCGTTATCGCTTCGCCGGCCGAGCCGACGGGTTGGCCGGCTTCCACACCTCCGCTCGCCACCTGCGCGGCGAGCAGGTTGCCGCGCAGGAGGGTCTGCATGTGCACCCATGCCTGGGTCCACATGATCGCCGCGTAGTGGATCGTGGCCATGCGCGCCACCTCGCACACCACCAGCAACCCAGCCACCGCGTACACGGCGCCGGAGTCGCCCACCGAGAGGGCATCGAAGCCTCGCCCGAACAGCCAACCGATGAGCACCGGGAAGGTGAAGAACAGCACGAACGCAAGCCATCCGGAGTAGAACGTGCGACGATCGTGCTCGGCCACGCGCCAGGCGAGACGCCAGATGCTGACCGGCTTCACGACATCACCGTTCCACCGCGGGCCAGGCCACCGTCGGCATCCGGTGCCAGTTCGGGTGCCAGCTCGGGTGCCAGCTCGGGTGCCAGATCGAGGGCGAGCT
>VFMC01000345.1 GCA_006515795.1 Acidimicrobiaceae bacterium
CGGCCGGGTGCACCGTGGTGTTGAAGCCTGCGCCGGCGACGCCGCGCTCCTCGCTGCGCCTCGCCGAGCTCGCCCGAGACGCGGGCCTTCCCGAGGGTGCGTTCCAGGTGATGACCGGCGACGCGGCCGTCGGCGAAGCCATGGTCACCCACCCGCTCACCGACATGGTCACCGTCACCGGGTCGTCGGCCACCGGCAGGCGGATCATGGCGCTCGCCGCCCAACGCCCCACCCGCGTGCACCTCGAGCTCGGCGGGAAGGCACCGGTCGTCGTGTTCGACGACGTCGATCCGACGGCTGTCGGACAAGCCGTCGCGATGGCGGCGTGCTACAACTCCGGCCAGGACTGCACCGCGGCCACCCGTGTGTACGTGCACCGCTCGCGCCACGACGAGATCGTCGACGCCTTGGCCACCTCGATGCAGTCGATCACCCTCGGCGCGCCACACGACGGGGCCGACATCGGCCCGCTCATCTCCGAGCACCATCGCAACCGGGTGCACGGCTACGTCGAGCGTGCCCGCGCCGCCGGCGCGGCTGTGGAGTGCGGGGGCACGATCCCGCAACGTGGTGGTCGGTGCCGACCAGCGCAGCGAGTTGGTGCAGGACGAGATCTTCGGTCCGGTGCTGGCCGTGCT
The DNA here is from genome assembly GCA_006515795.1 of Acidimicrobiaceae bacterium. GTDB lineage: Bacteria > Actinomycetota > Acidimicrobiia > Acidimicrobiales > Ilumatobacteraceae > VFMC01. The sequence goes on from VFMC01000345.1 coordinate 639, forward strand.
GGCCTTCGACGACGAAGACCACGCCGTCTCCTTGGCCAACGACTCGCCATACGGTCTGGCATCGTCGGTCTGGACCAACCGCGTCGATCGCGGCTTGCGGGTCGCGCATCGCATCAACGCCGGCGTCACCTGGATCAACGATCACCTTCCGATCGCCAGCGAGATGCCGCATGGCGGACGCGGTGCCTCCGGGTTCGGAAAGGACATGGGCCACGACGCGGTGCTCGACTTCACGGTCGCCCACCACGTGATGGCCAAGCATGCCGAGCCGGAAGTGCGCGACGGGTTCCGTCCGGCATGAGCGCCGTGCTACCCGGCCGCTCGGCCGATCTCGCCCACCGGTTCGCACCCGAGCTCGTTCCCGCCCACGCAGCGGAGCGCTCGATCACCGCCGACCAGACCAACCACAGCGTCGTCGTCGGCGAGGCGGTCGTCGTGAAGTGGCTGACCGCGGCCGTCGAACCACCACACAGGGGCGCGCACCTGATGGCGCACCTGGCCGAGGTCGGCTTCCACGCGGTTCCGCCGCTGTACGGCGCACATGTGGAACAGGGGCGGGTGGTGGCGGTGGTCACCGGCTTCGTCGTCGGCGCGCTCGACGGCTGGGACTGGTACGTCGACGAGCTCCTCGCCGCGTTGCCCAGCGGCTCACTCGTCACGCCGCTGGCGACGGCCGAGCGGGTCGGCCGGCTGGCAGCAACGATGAGCAACGCCCTCGCGACACCGAGTTCGCTGATCGTCGAGCCGTTTGCCACAGCATCACTCGAGCCGGAGCACCACCGCGGCATGGCCCTGCTCGACGAAGCGCTCGCATGCACGAAGGGCGCCGTGCAAGAAGCACTCGCCGAACGCTCCGACCGCATCGCCTCCGCCATCGGCGCGCTCGCCGAAACGGGAGAGGTGCCCGTGCAGCCGACCCATGGCGACCTCCATGTCGGCCAGATCCTTCGCTCAGCCGATCGGCTGTTGGTCAACGACTTCGACGGCAACCCCGTCGGTGGGTCGCCCGATCCACGCGAGCTGCGAAGCGCAATGGTGGACCTCGCCTCACTGATGCAGTCGATCGATCACGTGGGGCGCATCGCCGTGCGTCGAGCACCGGAGCACACCGACTTGATCCACGAGTTCATCGAAGCCGCGGTTCCCCGTACGCGCCGGTCGTTCCTCGGGGAGCTGTCGCCACACCTGCCGCCAACGGCCGGCGAGATCGAGATCGCGCTCGCCGGGCTGAGTGCGATCCAGGAGCTGCACGAGCTCGTGTACGCAACGCGCCACCTGCCCCGTTGGGCCTACGTCCCGCACGCCAGCCTGATGGCGATGTTCCCGTGATGGTCACGTCGTCATGACAGCAGCCTCGTGGAGCGCAACCGGATGAACCCCGCCCTCTTCCTGGCTGACGTCGAACGACGACCGGCCGTGCTGCGCCAGCTCGCCGATGCGATCGATGGAGGCGCGTTCGACATGGCCGTGCCGAGTCGTCCGAGACGAGTGGTGCTGACGGGGATGGGCTCGTCGCTCTACGCGGCGATGGTCGCCGCGCAGCGACTTCGCGTCGCCGGCGTGACGGCGATCGCCGAGAGCGCGGCGAGCGAGGCAACGTTGCCGGTCGACGCCGACGATCTCGTCATCGGGATCTCCGCCGGAGGAACGTCGCCCGAGACCAACCGCCTGCTCGGCTCGTGTGCAGCCGGGCACAGGGTGGTGCTCACGAACGATCCAACGGCGCCGATCACCCAGCTCGCCGACACGGTGATCGAGTTGCTCGCCCAGCCCGAGACCGGCGGCGTCGCGTGTCGCAGCTTCACCCACACGATCGTGGCGTTGCTGGCATTGGAAGCGCAACTGACCGGCGAGCCCCTTCAGGTCTCTTCACTCGTCCGCGCCGCCGCCGACGGCTGCGACCACCTCCTCGGCACACGCGACGAGTGGCTCGCCCGGACGGTCGACCTGCTTGCCGGCCCGCACGGCACGTGGCTGCTCGCGCCGATCGAGCGGATCTCGTCAGGCCTGCAGGGTGCGCTCATGTTGCGCGAGGGCCCACGCCGCGCTGCCGTGGGGTGCGAGACCGGCGACTGGAGCCACGTCGACGTGTACCTCACCAAGACCCTCGACTACCGCGCCATGGTGTTCCCCGGATCGCGATGGGATGGGCAGGCCGCAGCATGGATGCGCGACCGGAGCTCCACCATCGTGGCCGTCGGCGGCGAGATCCCCGGCGCACGCCAGACGCTTCGCTTTCGCGGCGACGGCAACCCACTCGTCGCCCTGCTCGTCGAGGTTGTGGTACCCGAGCTCGTCGCGGCACGGCTCTGGCTCGACTACGAGCCAGATTGATCTCAGCTCGATTCGCGCTGGTCGAGACCCCTCACGCCGCGCTCACGCTCCGGATCACGTGCTCCATTTCGATGAAGATGCACTCGCCCGGGCAGCCGAGCGCGGCATTGATGACGGCCTGCTCGTCGCGAGCCGAGACCCATGCGAGGCTTCCCGATCCGCCCGGGTCGTTGAGCGCCTCACCGAACTGGGCTACGTAGGCGATGCCGTCTTCGAGCTGCACGAACA
>VFMC01000346.1:0-3447 GCA_006515795.1 Acidimicrobiaceae bacterium
GGGTCGGCCGCGGCGGCGACCGGTACGACCGTGGCGGCGGGGGTGATCGCTGCCGCGGCGGCGACCCCTGCAGTGGCCTGCTCGACGTTGGCAGCCGCGGCCGTGCTGGGCGAGTCGTTGCCGGAGGCGAGTGCGAAGACTCCGCACACAGCGGTGGCGACGGCGGCCACGATGATCAGCGGCCGTCGATCGATGCCGTGCCCCGCGGGGTGAGCTGCCACCGGCTGGGCGCGTCGCGGTGCGCTGGATCGCGGTGCGCTGGATCGCGTGGTCTGTCGGCGCGGGTTGTGGAGATCGTTCATCGTGTGTTCTCCGCAATGAGGGCCATCACACGTCGGCCGACGCAAATGACCGCCAGCCGGATGGGGGGACCGGATGTCAGCGATTCAAGGACCACCGCAGCGTACTCGATGACATCAGCGGTTGTCCGACACGGCGCACCGCGAGCAGCTGCCACGTGCCTTCCGGTTCTCGTCCGTCGCCGGGCTCGATCGTCGCTAGGTTCGGGCCGTGGCGAGCACCCCCAACATGCAGCAGCGTCACGTCGCGCTGCTGCGCGCCGTGAACGTCGGCGGGCGGAACCGGCTGCCGATGAGCGATTTGCGCGCCATCGTCGAGGGCCTCGGTCACATCGAGGTGGAGACCTACATCCAGAGCGGGAACGTCATGTTCTGCGCCGATGCTCGACGCGCTACGAACGAGCAGCTCGCTGCTGGCATCCACCATGCGATCGCGATCGCGACAGGTCTCGACATCGCCGTGCTGGTGCGCTCCGGCGCCGAGTTGGCTGATGCGGTGAGGGCGAACCCCTTCGCTGATCCGAACCTCGAACCGTCGAAGCTGATGGTTCACTTCCTCCAGGCGATCCCGTCGGCCGAGGCCATCGCCAGGCTCGAACCCGACCGGTTCGCCCCCGACCGTTTCGAGGTCGTCGCCGACCACCTGTACGCCTACCTCCCCAACGGCCAGGGTCGCTCGAAGTTCACCAACGACTACATCGAACGCCGACTCGCAGTGGCTGCTACCGCGCGCAACCTGAACACCGTGCTGCAACTGCTCCACCTCGTCTCATGACGATCTGGGCCGATTTCGTTTCGGATGCCAGATCTTTGGACGGCCACCCCGAAGCGGCTACTACGGCCGAAGCCGGCACATCAGCGCCCGAACTAGCCGAGCCCGAGCAGCGTGCCGATCTCGGTGAGGGCGGCGATGTCGTGCACGTCGTGGTCGAGCAGCGGGACCTCAACCACCACCACATCGCCGGCGGCTGCGGTGAGGGCCTCGATCTCGTCGCGCTCGGCCAGCGCCAGCGAGCGGAGCTCGCGGTGGTAGGCGACCTGATCGGCCAGCGGCGACGAGTCTGGCGGCTCGTCGGTGGACATCGCCAGCTCGTCGATGAGCGGGTGGACCAGGTTCACCACCACAGCTCCGAGCCGGAACCCACCGGCTGCGAGTGCCCCAGCCATGAACGCGGACTCGTCGATCGCCTCGGCTCGCGGGCTGGAGACGAGCACGAACGCGGTTCGTTCTGATCGCAGCACCGTCGCAACCTCGGCTGCCCGCTGGCGAAGACCGGCCTCCATGCCGGAGATCGAACGGAAGAACTCGACGGTGTCTTCGACGATGCTCGGACCGGCCAGTCGCTTCACCGTCCAGACGAACGCGGTGGTGGCCGCATTGGTGACCCTGGCGAAGGAGCGGCCCGGCAGCGTGAGGGCGCGGTACACCGGGTGGCTCAGGAACCGCACCAGCCGGTCGGGCGCTTCCAGCACATCGATCGCATGTCTCGACGGGGGCGTGTCGACCACGACGAGGTCGAACTCGCTGCCGGCGACCAGCTCGTGCAACCGCTCGATGGCCATGTACTCCTGGGCGCCGCCGAGCGATCCGGCAATGCTGCGATAGACCGGGTTCGCCAGGATCGCGTCGGCCCGATCGCCGGCCCGGTCGATGACCAGACGGTCGAAGGTGCGCTCGGCATCGAGCATCAGCGCGGAGAACGCACCGCCGCGCCGAGGCGCGCCCTTGGTGGCGCCGACCACCCGGTGCGGTTCGTCGGTGCTCTCCTCGATCCCGAGCGCGTCGGCGAGGCGCCGCGCCGGGTCGATCGTCACGACCACCACCCGCCTGCCGGCACGGGCTGCGGCGAGCCCGAGCGCGGCAGCCGTGGTGGTCTTGCCGACCCCGCCGGGCCCGCACGTGACGATCACCTCGGCGCCGGCGATCAGGGCCGCGAGCTCGCCGGCCCGAACCTCGGTCGCAACGGTCATCTTGCGGCCACCGGGCGCTCACCCGAGCGGACCGGGGCAGCGGCCAAGGCATCGGCCAGCAAGTCGACGTCGGCGGGCTCCAACCGGGTGGTGGGGAGCCGCGGGAGTTGGATCGACGCGATCGGCAAGGCTGCGGCCAACCGTTCGAGCTGCTCGCGCTGAACGCTCAGGCGAGCGGCGCCGAACCGGTTCGAGGAATCGAGGGCGCGCCGATCGCCGATCGAAATGGAAACCCCGCTCGCCCGCGCCGCGCTGGTGGCCGACATCGCCAGAGCCGACCGATCGGGCCAGCAGCAGTTGATCACCATCGGCGCCAGCGCCACGCCGAGGTCTTCCTCGAGGTCGAAGGCGAGCTCGATCACTTCGTTCACGGGCGTCTCCTCCGGCAGGGTGACGAGCAGCGCCCGGGTGCGCGAGCGATCGGCCAGCATCGCAACCACTTCGTCGGCCTGATCGCGAATCGGCCCGTTGGCGACCGCGCCGCGCAGGCCACTTGCCGATCGCAGGAACGGAGCAGCGTTGCCGGCCGGTGGCGCGTCGACCACGATCAGGTCGGCTGCCCTGGTGCGCTCGAGCTCCTTGATCTTGCCCAGCACCAACAGGTGCTCCAGGCCCGGCGTTGCGGCGGCCACGAGGTCGAGCGACGCCGCCGACGCGGCCCGCCGCACGATGTTTCCAACCCCCTTGAGATCGAGGTAGTCGCTGAAGGCCTGTGCGGGAGGGATCGTGCGGGCACGAACACGGCCGGCGCCGGTGATCGAGCGCAGGGTCTGCTCGTTTCGGTTGAGCGGTTCGCCGCCCAGCAGCGGGCCGAGGCCCGGTTTCCCGTCGACGGCGACGAGCAGCACATCGGCGCCATCCCTGGCCGCCAGCACGGCGAGCGCCGCGGCGACCGTGCTGGATCCGACGCCGCCCTTGCCGGCGACGATCACCACACGCGAGTCACATGCCCAGGCGGTGGTCACCCGTGCGAGGGTAACGGTCGGCTGGTCAGATCGGTGGCACCACGGGTGTGGCGTCGAGCACGGTGCCGAACACCGACCGAACGACGGCTGGCTGGCCGTCGACTGCGCTGTTGTAGGTGATCTCGGCGACGGTGCCTGCGTTGAGCACGACGTTGACGGTGGCGTCGCCCTCGCCGGGGATGCCGAGCGATGCTGCCGAGACCGTCAATTCG
>VFMC01000346.1:3455-7273 GCA_006515795.1 Acidimicrobiaceae bacterium
TGCCGAGACCGTCAATTCGAGGGTCGCCGACGTGGCATCGCCGGCGAGCGGGGTGATCGACGTGGGCGTGCGTAGCGCGGCGAGCGGGTCGGTGGTGGATGGGGGATCGTCGAGCGCCTCCCACTCCCCACCCTCGGGGAACACCCAGCTCGCGGTTGGCGTGACGACGTAGGCCACGCTGGTGCCGTTGGCCCAGATGGTGAGCCTGGTGCCGTCGCCGACGCGATCGCCGGCGGCGACGAGCACCTCGACGCCATTGATGGTGACGTTGGTGTCGAAGTGGTAGCCCCCGGCGATGCTGTCGAGTGCCTGTTGCAACAAGGCCGGCCCGTCGACGGTGACTGCGGGTGGGGCGACTGCTGTGACCGACGGATCAGCCGCCGCGGGTGATGCCGCTGTGGATGCCGCCGGCGCCGCGGCGCTGGTGGCCGTGGGGTCGGCGGCGGCGGGTGCGTCGTCGCCAGAACAGCCGACCAAGACCATCGCCAAGAACATCGGGGTGCACGCCACTGCGGCGGCGACGACCCGGCGAGGAGTCATCGCCGCCGCAGCGCGGCGGGCGGAAGCCATTTGCATGCCAGACAACTTACGGGGCGATGGTGGTCGTCGTCGCCGCAGTGGTCGTCGTGCTGTCGGCCACCGTTGTCGCTACCGACGTCGCTACCGACGTCGCTACCGACGTGGTGGAGCCGTCGTGGTCGTCGTCGCCGTCGTCGTGGCCCTTCTTGTCCTTGCCGTCGCCGTCGTGCTCGCCGCCCTCGTCATCGTCGTCGTCGTGCTCGCTGGTGGGCGTGTTCACGCTCGGGTCACCGAAGTCGCAGCGGATCTTCTCCTTGACCTTGATGGTGAGCATCCCGTCGTGCTCCTTCACCTTGATCTTCACCCGCTCGCCGGTGGCGAAGCGCACGTCGATCTCGTTCTCGTGGCTCTCGCCGCTCACTGTGCCGTCGGTGGCGACCACGAAGTCGATGGTGGCCTTGGTGTTGTTGCAGAGCACGCCGCTCCACTGCTGGGGACCGGCAACAGCGGCGGCCGGTGCGGCGATGCCCTTGATCTTCGACAGCGAGACCTTCACCTTCGCGTTGGTCTCGTCGTCGTCATCGTCGTCTTCGCCGGTCTCGACCTCGACCTTGATGGTGAGCCAGCGGGCTTGCGTGCCATCGGCATTGGTGAACTTGATCTTCACCCGCTCGCCGGTGGCGAAGCGCACGTCGATCTCGTTCTCGTGGCTCTTCACGGCCAGCGGCAGGGCAGGGGTGACGGTGACGCCGGTGATGTCGGGTCCGCCGCCGGCCTTGGCGCCGATCATGAAGGCGACCTTGGTGATCGTGTCGGGGGTGGTGTCGAACACCTCGCCCTCCCAACCGCCGGCGCCGGTGATGTCGGCGAGTGAGCCGGCCTTGGCGGTGACGCTCTGGCCACCGTGCTTGCTCTTCACGACCACCTTGGCGGTTCCGGCCTCGTTCACGAACGCCACCCGGTTCGGGTCGACGTTGGTGGCGGTGAACCCGACCGGCGGCAGGATGGCGATGCTCGTCAGTGCCCCACCGGGACCCGTCTTGACTTCGACGTTGAGCGTTGCGCCGAGCAACGGCAGCGTGAAGACGCTGTTGCTGACCACGACGGGCACCACCGCGGCGCCCACCGGTGGGACGGTGTCGTCGGCGTGCGTGGTAGCTACGCCCAGCGCACCACCGAGAGCGGCGATGCTGAGTGCGGCGACCAGCCGGACATGTCGAGATCTCATTGTTCCTCCATCGCTCAACGCCGGGGGGTTGATCGTCCGGCTTCGTCTGCGCTGTCGCTACGTATGACCCGCTAGTGGGTGGTGGCGTACCGGGGGTGGCGCATCCGTGACACGTCCAGGATCGGCAAAGGGTTTGGACGATGTGAACCGTCTTGTCGAAGCCTTGCCGGGACGAACGCCATGGGTGGCGAAGGTGACCTGGTCAGACAGTACGCAGAGCAATCAGGCCGGTGATCAGGCCGGTGATCAAGCTCAGGTGATCGAAGCTCAGGGGAGGGCGCCGGCATGGGCGAGTGCCAGCCGGATCAGGCGGTCGTGCCCGCCGGTCATCTCGCGGCGGACCCGCTCGCTCACCGCGTCGGCCGGGGAGTACCACTCCAGGTCGAGTGCCTCCTGAGTGGGCTGGCAGTCGCCGGCCACGGGCACCAGGTAGGCGAGGCTCACCGCGTGATGCCGAGGATCGTGGAACCCGCTGATCTCGGCGTCGGGGAAGTACTCGACCACCGTGAACGGCGCTGGGTTGGCCGGGATCTGCGGCAGGGCGACCGGTCCGAGGTCTTTCTCGCAGTGGCGCAGCAGTGCCTCGCGCACCCGCTCGCCGAACAGTACGCGCCCCGACACCACCATTCGGCTGAGCGATCCGTCGGCGGCCTGCCGCAGGAGCAGCCCGACGCGAACGACGTTGCCCAGCTCGTCGACGCGCACGGGCACGGCGTCGACGTACACCAACGGGACGTTGGCGCGGATGTTGTCGAGTGTCTCGTGGTCGAGCCAGCCGGTCTTGGTGTCGAGTTGTTCGCTCAAGGTCATCCTGTGAAGTAGCCGTTGACGTCGATGATGACGTGCGTGGTGCGGTTCACGAAGGTAGTCAGTGCGCCCGACGGAGACAAGCGCACCATGCCGGCGTTGGCCCGCGGGTCGGTGGCCGGGTAGTTGAGGTTCGAGATCACCGGCAGCGTCTGGTCGGCCGGGAACACCGTGAGGAACCCCGCTCCGGCAGCGGCGTCGGATGTGAGGTTCATCGAGATCGCGCTGGCACCGGCAGGGATCACCGGCGTGGACTGGCCCGTCATCTGCAGCGTGCGCGACGTGAGCCCGGTGTGGATGCCGCCGGTGAGCCGGCTGTCGTAGACGCGCCCAGGCATGAGCGGTACGAACAGCCCGGTCGCCGAGACAGGTGCTGCCGGGCCGGTGATGTAGCCCATCAGATCGGCGACTATGTGCGTGCTGTTGCTGGTGAACACGCTGACCGTTCCGTCGGCGCCGACCGGCACGATGCTGAGCGTGCCCGATGCGAGGCCGGCGATGTAGTTGCCGTTCGACGTGGTGAGCCCCGTGGCGCCGGTGGGCTGCGTGCGCAGGTAGCCGGCGCCGACAGCTTGGTCGGCCACCACGTTCACCACGGCCGCCGCCGCGCCTGCGGGGATGCCGGTGATGCGCACGGTCTCACCGGCGGCCGGGCGGTGCGGTGTCCACTGTGGTGGCACGGGCCCGCCCGATTCCGGACGAGTGTCGAGCACGCGTTGCGGAGCGACGGCCACGAACCGGCCGGCTGCGGTAGCGGCCACGGTTGGCGTGAAGTACCCCATGATGTCGACCACGACGTTGCCGCCGGCAAACAGGTACAGCGAGATCGAACCGGAGACGCCGACAGGAACGATCGCGAAGTTCGGTTGGACCTGACCGATGGCGGCCACGTTGAGGTTCGACGACGCGCCGAGCTGTCCCATCAGGGTCGGCACGGCCTGGATGTATCCGGCAGCGGTGGCGTCGACCGACACGATGCTCACCGCGACGGCCGTGGCGCCGGCAAACCCGACGGGCAGGTCGAGAACGCTGTAGCGCGGGTGCGGTCCGATCGGTGCGCCAGGGGTGGCGGATTCGGCGCGGGTATCGAGCACCCGGGTGGGAACCGTCAGCGGGGTGTAGGTCGCCGTCGTGCCGTTCAGCGTGGCCGGTGGCGGCGCCGGCAGCAGCGCCTTGCCGCTGCCGTAGACGGTGTCGGTGCCGGGTGCGCCGAGATCGGTGACGAGGTGCTTGGTGAGTGCGGCCAGGTGCACGCCGCTGAGAG
>VFMC01000347.1 GCA_006515795.1 Acidimicrobiaceae bacterium
TCACGGCCACGGTGTCGGCAACGGACCTCGGGTCGAACAGTTCCAGCAGTGCCAGTGCCACCACGAACTGGGCCGTGACGCCAGGACCCGCGTTGACGCTGGGCCAGTTCGACGCGCTCTCCGAGAAGGGCCAGCGCCTCGGGATGAGTGGCCCTGGCTCGGTGTGCGTGGCCGGCACGAGATTGTTCGTGGCGGACCGGTACAACGGCCGCGTGCTGATCTGGAACACGCTCCCGACGGCCAACCATCAGGGCGCCGACCTCGTGCTGGGCCAACCCGTGTTCGCCGCCGACCCCAGCACCACACCACCCACCAGCAGGAAGACGATCGGCACCCCGGTGAGCGTGTTCTGCGACGGCACACGGCTCTTCGTCACGGACCTGATGGCGCACCGGGTGCTCATCTGGAATACGATCCCGACGGCCAACCAGCAGGCCGCCGACGTCGTGCTGGGCCAGCCCAACTTCACCTCCGGCACCAGCAACAACGGCGGGCTCAGCAACAAGACGCTCTACTATCCGGCGAACGTCTTCTCCGACGGCACGCGACTCTTTGTCTCGGACCAGTACAACAACCGGGTGCTGATCTGGAACACGATCCCGACGACCAACCAGCAGGTCGCCGACCTCGTGCTGGGCCAGCCCAACTTCACCTCTAACACCAGCAACAACGGCGGGCTCGGTAACAAGACGCTCTACTACCCGGCGGGCATCTTCTCCAGAGGCACTCGGCTCTTCGTGTCTGATTCCTTCAACCACCGAGTGCTGGTCTGGAACACGCTCCCGACGGTCAACCAGCAGGCCGCCGATCTCGTGCTGGGTCAGCCCAACTTCACGTCGGGCACCAGCAACAACGGCGGCCTCAGCGACAAGTCGCTCAAGTCTCCGTCAGGCGTCTTCTTCGACGGCACGCGGCTCTTCGTCGCCGACACGAACAACCACCGGATGCTGATCTGGAACACGCTCCCGACGGCCAACCAGCAGGCCGCCGACCTCGTGCTGGGTCAGCCCAACTTCACCTCGGGGATCGCCAACGCCGGAGGCCTCGGCGACAAGACGTTCTACAATCCAACGGGGCTTTCCTCCGACGGCACGCGATTCCTCGTCGCGGACTTCAATAACCATCGAGTGCTGTGCTGGAGTGCACTCCCGACGGCCAACCAGCAGGCCGCCAACCTCGTGCTCGGCCAGCCGGACTTCACCTGGAACGACAAGAACTACGGCGGGCTGAGCGACAGGACGCTCAGCAGTTCGGGGGGTGTCTGCTCCGACGGCACCAGGCTCTTCGTCGCGGACGAGTACAACCACCGGGTGTTGATCTGGAGCACGCTCCCGACGACCAACCGGCAGGCCGCCGACCTCGTGCTCGGCCAGCCCGGCTTCACCTCTCGTGGCGGCAACAGCGGTGGTCTCGGCGACAGATCGCTCGACTATCCGAGAAGCGTCTTCTCCGACGGCACGAGGCTCTTCGTTGCTGACTACAGCAATCACCGGGTGTTGATCTGGAACACACTCCCGACGACCAACCAGCAGGCCGCCAGTGTCGTGCTCGGCCAGCCCGACTTCACCTCGGGCACCAGCAACAGCGGCTCCAGTGCCGGCGACAAATCGCTCAACAATCCATCGGACGTGTTCTCCGACGGCACGCGGCTCTTCGTTGCGGACGAGTACAACCACCGGGTGTTGATCTGGAACACGATTCCGACGACCAACCAGCAGGCGGCCAACGTCGTGCTCGGCCAGCCCGGCTTCACCTCCGGCACCAGCAATAGCGGCGGTCTCAGCGCCAGGTCTCTCTACTATCCGGCTGGTGTCTTCTCCGACGGCACGCGGCTCTTCGTCACGGATTCCGGCAACAACCGAGTACTGATCTGGAACACGATTCCGACGACCAACCAGCAGGCCGCCAATGTCGTGCTCGGCCAGCCCGGCTTCACCTCCGGCACCGCCAATAACGGCGGCCTCAGTGCCAGGACGCTCCGCACTCCGGCGGATGTCACGTGCGACGGCAAGCGGCTCTTCGTCTCGGACCTGGACAACCACCGGGTGTTGATCTGGAACACGATCCCGACGACCAACCAGCAAGCCGCCGACGCCGTGATGGGCCGGCCCACCTTCGCCGCCGCCGAGTATCCCGTCCTGAGCGACAAGACCTTCAACAGCCCGAGGGGTGTCTCCTGCGATGGCAAACTGGTCTTCATCGCCGACGGGGGCAACAGTCGAATCCTGGCCTTCGATGCGCCGACGCCTCTGCCGCCGCCGACGCCGCCAACAGCGACGCTGACCTACGGCAAGGTCAGCCGCGCCTACCGCGCCGAGACGTTCACGGTGACAGCGACCTTCAGCCAGCCGATCACTCCGGCGGCGCCGACAATTGCCATTGCGGGCGGCGGCAGTGGTTCCGCGGCCAACGATGTCTCGGCGGCGACCATGACCGGCTCGGTGGGCGGCAAGGTCTTCAGCTTCGCGCGAACCGTCGCCGGTAACCAGGCGGACGACGGCACCTTCACGATCGCGTTGAGTGCGGCCGCTGGTGTGGACAACGGACTCACGGTGCAGCCGGCGGACAGGACCTTCGTCGTCGACACTGCGGCCCCGACCGTGGACCTCACGTACAGCCGCAACC
>VFMC01000348.1 GCA_006515795.1 Acidimicrobiaceae bacterium
CGACACCGTGACTCCACTGGTCGAGCCGGCCGCAGCCACCCGGCCGGCGATCATCCTCGACTGCGATCCCGGTCACGACGACGCGATCGCCATCGTGGTCGCCGCCCGGCACACGAACCTGCTCGGCATCACGACCGTCGCCGGCAATGCCCCGCTCGATCGCACGACACGCAACGCGATCATCGTGCGCGACATGCTCGGGATCGACGTGCCGGTGCACTCGGGCGCGGAGCGGCCGCTCATGGCCGAACCGAAGCACGCCGGCCACATCCACGGCGAGAGCGGGCTCGACGGGGCCGACCTCCCCGAGCCGTCCGGGCCGGCGAACGGGATCGACGCGGTCGGCTACATCATCGAAACGTGCCGATCCACAGAAGGTGTGTGGTTGGTGCCCGTTGGTCCGCTCACCAACATCGCCCTCGCACTGCGCAGCGCCCCCGATCTGGCCCGGCGCATCGCCGGGATCTCGCTGATGGGTGGTGGCTCGTTCGGAAACCGCACCGCCGTAGCCGAGTTCAACATCTGGGCCGATCCCGAGGCAGCCGCCGCGGTGTTCGCCTATGGCGGGCCGCTCGTCATGAGCGGTCTCGACCTCACCCACCAGTTCCAAGCCACACCCGAACGCATCGAGTCGATCCGCGTTCTTCCCGGGCGGCTGGCGGCCACCTTTGCCGATCTGTTCGTCTTCTTCAGCCGCACCTACGTCGGCCGTCACGACTCGTTGCGCGGTGCACCCGTGCACGATCCGTGCGCCGTGCTCGCGCTCAGCCATCCGCGGCTGTTCGGACTCCGCGAGGCACACGTGACAGTCGAGACCGCCGGTGTGCACACCCGCGGCATGACGGTGATCGACAACCGCCGGCTGCTCGAACGCTCAGCGCCCAACTGCACGATCACCGAGTCGGTCGATGCCGACGCCGGTTTCGAGATCATCACCGAGTCGATCGCCCACTTCTCTCGTTGATGCGGATTCTCCCGTTGATCGCGGCGATCACGAGCTGACCTACGCTCGCCACATGCGTGCAGCCGTGATGCGTGACTGGCAACTTCGTGTCGATGACATCGCCGACCCCACGCCGGGTCCAGGTCAGGTGCTCACCAGGGTGTTGGCCTGCGGCATCTGCGGCAGCGATCTCCACCTCCTCGCCCATGGCGAGGAGAGCCGCCGCTCGACCGAGGAGTTCGACGACGGCCGGCCGGCCGACCCGATGGCGCCGATCATGTTCGACCCTGCCCACGACACCGTGATGGGCCACGAGTTCTGCTGTGAGGTGGTGGGTCTCGGACCGGGCGCCGAGAACCTGAAGGTCGGCGACGTGATCGTCAGCATGCCGGTCGCGTTCGACGCTCAGGGCCTGCACGGTCTCGGTTTCTCCAACGCCTACAACGGTGGCTACGCCGAGTTGATGGTGCTCAACGAGCTGCTCGGGCTGAAGGTGCCGGCCGGCCTGCCGGCACACATGGCCGCTCTCACCGAGCCACTGGCCGTGGGGGTGCACGCCGTGGCCAAGAGCCGCATCGGTGGTGGCGACAGCGCACTGGTGCTCGGGTGTGGACCCGTCGGGCTGGCGTGCATCGCCGAGTTGCGGATGCGCGGCATCGGACCGATCATCGCCGCCGACTTCTCCTCCAAGCGTCGCCAGCTCGCCGAGCGGCTGGGTGCCGACGTGGTGGTGGATCCGCGCCACACGCCGGCGATCGAGGCGTGGCGGCGGGTCGACGGCATCAGACCCCTCGTGATCTTCGAGGCGGTGGGGGTCCCTGGGATGATCGAGCAGGCGATGCGCATGGCCCCGAAGGACGCCCGCATCCTCGTGGTCGGGGCGTGCCTGCAGGAGGACCGGATCCACCCGATCCTCGGCATCGGCCGCGAGCTCAACATCCAGTTCGCGTTGGGCTACACGCCTGTCGAGTTCGGCGACGCGCTCACCGCCATCGCCGACGGCAAGATCGACCTCGCCCCATGGCTCACCGGCACCGTCGGCATCGACGGAGTGCCGCAGGCGTTCGCCGATCTCGGCAACCCCGAAGCCCACGCCAAGATCCTCGTGATCCCCGACGCGTGAACTGCATGAAGCACTTGCCGGCTCGCGCGACGGCTGCCAGCTCGCGTTCGGAGTCGCGGGTACCGTGGCGCGGGTGAGCGACACCTTTCCGCGGCAGTACGCGCGCACCCAGCGGTTCACGCTAGGTGAGCCACGCAACGTCACGGCTTCGCCGGACGGCCTGCGGGCGGCGTTCCTCCGCAGCAAGGCGGGCGACGATCCGGTCAACTGTCTGTGGACGCAGGATCTTGTCGGTGGCGCTGAACGTCTCGTTGCCGATCCCCGGGTGCTGCTCGCCGGCGGTTCCTCCGGCGACCTCGACGACACCGGCGACCTCGACGACACCGGCGGTGATCCGGACGAGCTGCCGGCCGAAGAGCGGGCCCGACGCGAGCGGATGCGCGAGGGAGCCGGCGGCATCACGGCGTATGCCACCGACCTGGCGGCGACGGTCGCCGCCTTCACCCTCGCCGGCCGCCTCTTCGTGGCGGGCCTGGTCAGTGCGACGGCACGCGAGCTGGTGGTCGACGGACCGGTGTTCGACCCCCACCCCGATCCGCTCGCACATCGCGTCG
>VFMC01000349.1 GCA_006515795.1 Acidimicrobiaceae bacterium
GTCTACGTGGCCCGCCAGGTCGACGACGGCACCGCCGCGGCGGTGATGGCCCTGGCATTGAAGGGCATCGCCGGCATCGCCGAGGATCGGCGCACCATGCCGGGCGGTGATGTCGGCCAGAGCGTGATCGGCCTCACCAACATCGACGGTGCAGGAATCGCCGGTCTCGAGAAGCAGTACGACGCGGTGCTCACCGGCACCGACGGCGAGCTCACCCGCGAGCACGATCGCGACGGGCGCTCGTTGCCCGGCAGCGAGACCACCACGGTCACCCCGGTTGCCGGCGACGACGTGGTTCTCACACTCGACCGGTCGGTGCAGTTCGCGGTGGAGCAGGCGATGCTGAACCGGGTGACCGAGCTCAAAGCCCGCGGTGGCACGGCGATCGTCTACGACACCAACAGCGGCGAGGTGATCGCGATGGTCGGCGTTCGGCGCGGCGACGACGGCATCGTCGAGGTCACGAACGGCAACATCGCCGCCGTCGACGCCGCCGAACCGGGCTCGGTCATGAAGGCCGTCACAGTGGCAGCCGCCCTGAACGAAGGCACCGTCACCCCCGACACGATGTTCGAGATCCCGTGGCGCAAGCGGTACTCCGACACCGATCTGCACGATGCCGAGGAGCACCCGACCGAGACCTGGCCGGTGACGAAGATCATCACCAAGTCGTCGAACATCGGCACCGTCGAGGTGATGCTCACGATCGCCGACACGCTCCGCCACAAGAAGGAGAAGCTCGGTGCCTACATGAGGGCCTTCGGGCTCGGGAGCAGGACGGCGCTCGACTTCCCCGGCGAATCGGTGGGTCTCGGCGCCGATTGGACGAAGTGGGAGGGCGCCGAGCAGTACACGGTTGCGTACGGTCAGGGCATCGCCTCCACATCGATCCAGCTCGTCGCGGCGATCAACGTGCTGGCCAACAACGGCGTCTACGTGGCGCCGAAGCTCGTCAGGTCGACGATCGGCCCCGATGGCACCCTCACCGAGACGCCGCCATCGGAGACGCACCAGGTGGTGAGGCCCGAGGTGGCCCAGCAGATGACCACGATGATGCGTGGCGTGGTGTGCGACGGCACCGCCAAGTTGGCCAAGGTCGACGGCGTCAGCGTGGCCGGCAAGACCGGCACCGGCCTGAAGGCGCAGGAGAACGGGACCTACGAGAACGAGGACGGCGAACGCGCCTACTACTCCTCGTTCGTCGGGTTCTTCCCTGCAGAGGCGCCGAAGGTGACAGTGCTGATCTCGATCGACGAACCGCCGGGGGCCGATGAGGAGATCACGCGCTTCGGTGGCACTGCCGCCGCTCCGGTGTTCGCGACGATCGCCCCGACGATCATGCGTGAGATGAACATCGTGCCGCCCGTCGGCGGCGGTTGCCCGAAGGGCTGACGGTGGACCAGCCGATTGGACGGATCCTCGCGGCACTGCGAGGCGGCCCTGCTGTGCGCCTGGTCGGCGATGCCGACGCCATGGTGACCGACCTCACCCTCGACTCGCGCCAGGTCGACCGGCACTGGATGTTCTGCTGCATCCGCGGCGAGCACAGCGATGGTCACGACTTCGCGGCAGCAGCGGTGGAGGCCGGGGCGTCGGTGCTGCTCGTCGAGCGCGAGCTGTCACTGGCCGGCTTTCCGGCGCCGGTCACTGCGGGGGCTGTCGCCCAGGCCGTGGTATCCGACAGCCGGGCGGCGACTGGCTGGTTTGCCGCGGCTGTCCACGGCCATCCGACCGACGACCTGATCACGGTCGGCGTCACAGGCACGAACGGCAAGACGACAACCGCGCAGCTGATCGGCGACGTCTTGCGTCACGCGGGTCGGCGGGTGGAGGTGTTCGGTACGCTCAACGGCCGGCACACGACGCCGGAGGCCCCCGATCTGCAGCGGCGGCTGGCAGCGTGCCGCGACAACGGGGTCGAGGTGGTCGTGATGGAGGTGTCCTCGCACGCCCTCGCCCTGGAGCGCGTCGCCGGTGCCCGCTTCGATGTCGCCGTGTTCACCAACCTCGGCCGCGATCATCTCGATCTGCACGGCACGACCGAGCGGTACTTCGCGGCCAAGGCCCGCCTGTTCGAGCCGGCGCTCTCCGACGTCGGCGTCGTCAACGTCGACGACGTCCACGGACGACTGCTGTTCGATTCGGGAACCATACCGATGCGGTCCTGCTCCATCGACGACGTCTCCGAGGTCGTGGTGGGGGCCACCCGCCTTGCGTACCGCTGGCGCGGCCAACGGGTGAGTGTCGGCATCGGCGGTGGGTTCAACGTGCTCAACAGCCTCGCCGCCGCCGAGGCGTGCCGCGCCCTCGGCCTGTCCGAGCCGGTGATAGCCGCCGGGCTCTCCGCCGCCGGACCGGTTCCCGGACGCTTCGAGCCGATCGACGAGGGCCAACCCTTCGCGGTGGTGGTCGACTACGCGCACACCCCTGATGGGATCCGTGAGGTGCTGCGCGCGGCGCGGGCGACCACCGTGGACGGGAGGGTGCTCGTGGTCTTCGGATGTGGGGGCGACCGCGACAGCGAGAAGCGGCCGGAGATGGCGGCTGCCGCCGTCGCCGACGCAGACGAGATCGTCATCACGTCGGACAACCCCCGATCGGAGGATCCGGCTGAG
>VFMC01000723.1:0-474 GCA_006515795.1 Acidimicrobiaceae bacterium
TGCTGCTGATCGCGCATCCCGGCAATAACTCGCTGCCCGCCGCGCTTGAGGTTCTCGCACGGATGCAGCAAGACGGCGCACGGGGCCGGATCTTCTACCTGAGTGGCCCGGACGATGCGGAAGGGCTGCGCCGGATCACGCAGGCGGCGAGCGACCTCGATGTGCGCCGCACACTCCACGGCTCACGGGTCGGTCTCATCGGTGACCCCTCTGACTGGCTTGTGGCTAGCATGGCGGCACCAGAGGCCGTCACAGCGGTCTGGGGCCCCGAGATCGTCTTAATCCCCGTAGAGGAGCTCAAGGCGCGTATAGCGGCAACCACCGAGGACGACGTGGCGGTAGCCGCCGACTCACTCGCACGCGGCGCGACCGGGATCGTGGAGCCGACAGCGAAGGACCTGACCGACGTCGCGCGCGTCCATGCGGCGCTGCGGGATCTCGTCAAAGAACACAAGCTCGACGCGCTCACGGTGC
>VFMC01000723.1:571-1546 GCA_006515795.1 Acidimicrobiaceae bacterium
AATACGCTGTGGCTCGCGCACTGTACGGTGCCGCGTCGCATGGTCGAGAGCTACCGGCTGCGCTCGCACTTCGAGTCGGGCCGCGGTGTCGGTATCCAGGGCGTGCTGCCAAAGGGTCCGGTGACGCTCCTGCGTCTCGGCGGCGTGACGATGGAGCGCCTCTGGTGTGCTGAGGGCGACCTTATCGAGTCGGGCGATGCCGAGAACCTCTGCCGCACCCAGGCGAAGATCCACCTGACCGACGGCAACGTCGGCGAGTTGCTGCACTCACCGCTCGGGAACCACATCGTCCTTGTCCCGGGCCACCACGCCGCCCGGCTTCGGGCGTGGTGGGAGACGGTGATCCACTAGCATCCCGTTCGCGACGGCCTAACCGCCGTACTTCGCCATCGTCGCGCTGATGTTGCGCGGCTTCTCGGCGTGCTTCCACATGGGGCGGTCAAGCTGCGGGAGCCCGTCTTGATACGTGAACGAGTCGGGCTCCTCGAAGAAGACGCCGATGGGGATCTTACACTCGTCGGGCGCGCATGTGAGCTCGTGGAACGTCGACATCGACAGGTCGAACGCCTTCGTGCGGTCGGTCGGGTCGTAGTCGGGGAGGTCCTCGATCTTGTACACGCGGTCGCGGAACCACGAGAACGTGTTGAACTTGTTCCACGTCGGTGCGGGATGTCGCCGGCAAAGCCGCGGGCCACGAACGTCGCTCCTTGCGCGACCGAGACACCGACCGGGTTCACCGGCTCCTCGACGACGCCGCCAGGGGTGCTCGGCGTCTTCATGAACTGGTCGGAGGTCGGGGAGGCCTGACCGGTCGTGAGGCCGTAGATCTGGTTGTTGTGGAAGATGGCGGTCATGTCGATGTTGCGGCGCACGGAGTGGATGAAGTGGTTACCGCCGATGCCGTAGCCGTCGCCGTCACCCATCTCCACGATCACCTTGAGGTCGGGTCGCGTGATCGCGATTCCGGTCGCAACC
>VFMC01000350.1 GCA_006515795.1 Acidimicrobiaceae bacterium
GTGAACCTGGTGTTCGATCACGTCGGCACGGCACTGTTCGGTGCCTCGCTGTTCGCGCTCGGGGTCAAGGGCCGGCTCGTGGCGTGCGGCAACTCGTCGGGCGACCACGCGACCATCCCCTCGCTCGGCTACGTCTTCCACTCCGGCATCTCGATAATCGGCTCCGACCCGTACCGCCCCGACGAGTTCGCCCCGGCGTGGAAGGCGTTCTGCGAGGGCGACTTCCCCACGTTGGTCGACTCGGAGTTCGCCCTGGCCGACGCCGCCGCCGCCCAGGACAAGCTGGCTCGCAACGACGTCTTCGGAAAGATCGTTCTCCGCCCGTCAGGAGGTTCAGCTCATGCCGCCGGCCGGTGACGAGTCCCTGGCGGATCGATTGACTGGGCGCCGCGGTGGCCGCCACGCCGAGACGGAGGGCCTGGTCGTGTCCCCGCTGCCCACCCCGATGCTGCAGCCTTGGGAAGTGTATGACCAGGATCTGTTCGACCTCGAGATGCTGCGGGTGTTCGCTCGGTCGTGGGTGTGGCTCGGCGACACCGACGACCTCCAGCAGCCCGGCGACTACATCACCGGCGCCATCGGCCATCAGCCAGTCGTGATCGTCCGCACGGCGACCGGGGAGATCAAGGGGTACCTCAACAACTGCCGCCACCGGGCCTCGAGCGTGGTGCCGGCGCCCGTCGGCAACTGCGGTTCATCGATGGTGTGCCCCTACCACAACTGGACCTACAACCTCGACGGCCGTCTGATCGGCATCCCCGATCGCCTGCGGATGTATCCGGATGGCCTGCCGACCGAGGACTACGGCCTGGTGCCGATCCGCGTCGATGTGGCCTGGAACAAGCTGGTCTTCGGCTGCCTGTCACGCAGGGCGCCGTCGTTCCGCGAGTGGATCGCCCCGATCGCCGACCGCTACGACCGCTACCGGTTCGACACCTTCCAGCGCTACCCCCGCGAGCTGGATCAGGTGTACCCGATCAACTGGAAGGCGTTCGTCGAGAACTCCAACGACGACTACCACGTCCGTTTCGTGCACCGCCGGATCAACGACCAGCGCAGGCAGATGGACACCGTGGTGCGCGTCGACGGACGGACGTGCAGCGGCTACAAGCCGCACCCCGACTCGTTCGACACCGCCGGCGGTCGTACCGACATGGCCGAGGAGGATCTGAAGGGACACTACGCCGACTTCATCTACCCGAACCTCACGCCACTGCCGTACGCCACCATGTTGATCCTCGTTCGGGCCGACCCCATCGCGCCGGACCGGACCCGCCTGGTCTCGCGGATCTACGGGCTCGACAAGACGCCTGAGGAGCAGGAAGCCGATCTGGTGAACCTCGAGCTCACCAACCAGGAAGACACCGACATGGTCACCGTATTGATGGGGAACCTGCGTTCACCGTTCTATCGCGTCGGTCCGCGCTCCACCTGGGAAGCCCGCGCCGCCCACGTGATGCAGACGATCCGCGCCGACGTCGCCACCCCGCTGGCCCCCGACGAGTTCACCGCCTGACCTGGCCTCGTCGGCCGCGTTTGTGCGCGAATGCACCGCATCCGGTGCATCTGTGCACACACGCTGTACGACGCGCCTGATCAGCCGAGGACCTGCTCGACGGAGAACTCGACGTTGTTGCCATCGGGGTCGGTGATCACGCAGATGTAGCCGACCACTTCGTTCCGGTACATCGGACCGAGCAGCAGGCAGCCCTCCACCTTGGCCATCGCCGCGATCTGGTCAACCTCGTCGCGGGTGTTCAGCGAGATCCCGAGGTGAGCGATGGAACGCAAGAAGCCGTACTCCTCTTTGATGTCGCCGGTGATCTTCTTGGGCAGATGGCCGCAGATGAGCACGATCACGAAACGAGCGGCACCTGCTGTGGTGACGTCTCGCTCATTGGCCAACCAGACCGAACGCAGGTCGGTGTCGTCATCGTGGCGCTCGTGGATCTTCACGAGCGTCGTGTACTTCTCGTAGAACGCGAGGGTGGCCTCGAGGTCGCGGACCGGCAGGGCGATGTGAGTGAGCAGGCTCGGCGGAACGGTGGCGGCGGGCATGACCGAATACTAGATGCACTAAGGTCAGACCATCAGACCAAAGCTCACGATCTGCGGGATCACCGCGCCCCGTCGTGGCGACAGCCGATCGCGGCTCAGGACTTGCCGCCGGGCGTGTACGTGCCCTTGTCGCGCCACAGGCAGATCTCGGCGCCCCACGGGTCGCGGAACGCCGCGTACCGGGCACCGAACTCAGGCCACTCCTTCTCCTCCCACAGCACAGTGGCACCCATCGACACCGCCGTGGCGAGAAAGACCGAAGGCTCGTCCACCATCACGTAGACCCGCGGGACCGGTCCGCTCATCGGGGAGTCGGCGCGATGGATGCCGAGGTTCGGCTTCACGCCGGGGAGGATCTCGTGGAACTCACCCGCTGGCCGGCGGTTGAACGCCCAACCGAACAGGGTTGCGTAGAAGTTGGACATCGCCTCGGGGTCGGTCGATGGGAAGTCGATGAAGATCACTGGGTTCACACGGTCGGCCATGATCGCACCATATTCCGGAGGTACAGGCGAATGGGCCAACGAAGCGGCCGGCGAGGGGG
>VFMC01000351.1 GCA_006515795.1 Acidimicrobiaceae bacterium
GCCTTCGACGAGGCCGTGGCCGACGGCCGGGGGGTTGCCACCGTCGACGGGCGGATGATCGAGAACCTCCACGTCGCCAACGCCCACCGCGCCCTCGCCGTGGCAGCCGCCATCGCCGCTATCTCGTGACCCGAGTTGCGCCGCGCTCAGTGCTCGGCCTCAGCTCAGCTCAGCTCAGCTCAGCCCACTCAGAGGGTGGAGCGGAACAGATCGACGGTGCGGTTGAACGCGACCACCGACGCCGGGGCGTCGTACACCTCCGGGCGCTCGTCGTTGAAGTACGCGTGGTCGACACCCGGATGCACGTGCAACACGGCGTCCTTGCCGAGCTCACGCAACTGCGACTCGAGCGCGTGAGCTGCCTCGGGGGTCGCCCAGCCGTCATTGGCGGCGTACTCCCCCACCACCTTGGCCGACAGCGCCGACCAGTCGGGCTGCACCGACGCCCAGGGGATCGCTCCGTAGTAGGGCGCAACGGCGGCGACAGCATCGGGCCGCTGCGTGGCCAGCACCAGCGCCAGCCCGCCCCCCATGCAGTAACCGACCGCGCCCACGTGCTCACGACCGGTGCGCTGTTGCAGCAAGGCCACCGCGCCCGAGAGATCCCTCGCGGCCTGTTCGAGGTTGAGCGCCATCATCAGCTTGCCGGCCCCGTCGGGCTCGGTGCTCGACTCCCCGTGGTAGAGGTCGGGCGCCAGAGCCGTGAACCCGGCCGCGGCGAAGCGATCGACAACGTCGCGGATGTGGGCAACGAGGCCCCACCACTCCTGGATCACGATCACACCGGGCCCGGTTCCGTCGCCGGCGATGTGGCCGTCGCAGGTGTGGCCGTTGGAAGGAAACGTCAGCATCTCACCCATGGCGGGAAGCTACCCCACGGCCACGTGGGACACCATTGTCCAGGTACAAACGTCACTCTGTACGCACCATGATGTATCGAATACGATGGCCCGCATGACCGCGCTCGACACGCATCCCGCCAACGCCTTCGCCAACGACCGCGCCCACGTCTTTCATTCGTGGAGCGCGCAGGGCATCTTGAACCCGGTCGTGATCGAGGGTGCCCAGGGCAGCTGGATGTGGGACCAGCACGGCAACCGCTACCTCGATTTCTCCAGCCAGCTCGTGAACGTCAACATCGGGCACCAGCACCCCAAGCTCGTCGCCGCGATCCAAGAACAGGCCGGCAGGTTGTGCACCGTCGCCCCGATCCATGCCAACGACGCCCGCAGTGAGGCCGCCCGGCTGATCAGTGAGGCGGCCAACATCGGCGCAGACCCCAACGACCCCCGCGCCTTGAACATGGTGTTCTTCACCAACGGCGGGGCCGAGGCGGCCGAGAACTCGATCCGCATGGCCCGCCTGCACACCGGCCGTCACAAGGTGCTCACCACCTACCGCAGCTACCACGGAGCCACGGCCGGAGCGATCAGCCTCACAGGCGACCCGCGCCGCTGGCCGAGCGAGCCCGGCATCGCCGGCGTCGTCAAGTTCTGGGGCCCCTACCCCTATCGCAGCGCGTTTCACGCGACGACCGACGAGCAGGAGTCGGAGCGGGCGCTCGCCCATCTCGCCGACGTGTTGATGGTGGAGGGTGCCCACACCGTCGCCGCGATCGCGCTCGAGACCGTCGTCGGCACCAACGGCATCCTGGTGCCGCCCCCCGGCTACCTCGAAGGGGTCCGGGCCCTGTGCGATCAGCACGGCATCATGCTCATCTGCGACGAGGTGATGGCCGGGTTCGGTCGCTGCGGCGAGTGGTTCGCGTTCCAGAAGTGGGGTGTGCGCCCCGACCTCGTCTGCTTCGCCAAAGGCGTCAACAGCGGCTACGTCCCGCTCGGCGGCGTAGTGATCGGTCAACACGTAGCTGATTCGTTCAAGGACCGGGCCTTCCCCGGTGGCCTCACCTACTCGGGCCACCCGCTCGCCTGTGCCTCGGCCGTGGCCAGCATCAACATCTTCAAGGAGGAAGGCGTCATCGAGCACGCCCGCATGCTCGGCACCGACGTGATCGGGCCAGAGCTCGAGAAGCTCAAGTCCAAGCACCCGAGTGTCGGCGACGTGCGCGGCCTCGGCGCGTTCTGGGCAATCGAGCTCGTCCGCAACCGCGAGACTCGCGAGCCGCTGGTGCCGTTCAACGCCGCCGGCCCCGCTGCCAAGCCGATGGCCGATCTCGCCGCGGCCTGCAAGGCCGCCGGCCTGTGGCCGTTCACCCACTTCAACCGCCTGCACGTGGTGCCCCCTTGCAACACGCCAGTCGACGAAGTGCATCACGGTCTCGCGATCATCGACGAGGCCTTGAGCGTCGCCGACGCGTTCGTCACCTCCTGATGTGGCGCAAGCCGGGGCGAACCGGCGCAGTCCTCTACGCCTTGCTGTCCGCCGTGGTCGGTTCGATCGTCGCGCTCTTCAGCCGCCTGCAGGTTGAGAAGCAGCGCAGCCGCAGGTCGGCCGCGCGCAACTTGCCCGATGGCCCGATCATCGTGATCTCCAACCACACGAGCTACGCCGACGGCGTGCTCCTGGCACTCGCCTGCCGACGAATGGGACGCTCGCTGCGTCTGCTGGCAACGTCGGGGCTGTTCCGCACCCCTGTCGTCG
>VFMC01000352.1 GCA_006515795.1 Acidimicrobiaceae bacterium
GAGCATCCGGGTGGGCGCCAGGTGTACTACGGCATCCGCGAGCACGGCATGGGTTCGGCAATGGTGGGCATGGCGCTGCACGGTGGGGTGCTACCCGCCGGCGGCACGTTCTTCGTGTTCCTCGACTACATGCGTCCGGCCGTCCGTCTCGCCGCACTCAGCCGGGCCAAGGTCGTGTTCGTGTTCACCCACGACTCGGTCGGAGTCGGCGAGGACGGGCCCACCCATCAGCCCATCGAACACCTCGCCACGCTTCGGGCCATCCCCGACCTGCAGGTCATCCGCCCGGCCGATGCCAACGAGACAATGGCTGCCTGGCGCGCATGTGTGAACCACGACGGCCCGACTGCGCTCGTCCTCTCGCGCCAGAACCTTGCCGTGTGCACCGATGGCTCGGCCGTCGACACCGGGGCCGGCATCGTGCTGGCCTGCGCCGATCCGGCTCTGGTCATCGTCGCCACCGGTAGCGAGGTGGGTCTGGCGATCACCGCGGCCGAGCAGCTCGCCACCGACGGCATCGCCGCCACAGTCGTGAGCATGCCTTCGTGGGACCGCTTCGAGCGCCAATCCGAGTCCGATCGGCTGGCGATCTTCCCCGCCGGTGTTCCAGTGCTGTCGGTCGAGGCCGCGACCACCTTCGGGTGGGCCCGGTGGGCAGATCGTTCGATCGGCATCGACCGCTTCGGGGCCAGCGCGCCCGGCGCAGTGGCCCTCGACCGCCTCGGCATCAACGTACCCAACATCGTCGACACGGCCCGCGACATGCTCGCCACCGCGACCTGATCTCCCGAACCAGTCCCCGAAAGGACCCACCATGGACCGCCTCGCTCGCCTCCACCAGGAGTTCGGCCAAAGCCCCTGGCTCGACAACCTCAAGCGCGGCTACATCACCGGCGGGCAGCTCACCCGGCTTGCAGCAACCGGCATCCGCGGGCTCACCAGCAACCCGACGATCTTCCAGAAGGCGATCCAGGGGTCGGCCGACTACGACGAGCAGTTCCGTGAGCTGGCGGCCGCCGATGGCCCGGTGATCAACGACTACTGGTCGCTCGTGCTGGCCGACATCGACAGCGCCCTCGACGTGTTCGCGCCGCTGTACCACCACAGTCACGGGGGCGACGGTTTCGTGAGCGTCGAGGTCGACCCTGGGCTGGCTCACGACGCAGCAGCTACCGAGGTGGCCGCCAGGATGCTGCACACCCAGATCGACCGGCCGAACCTGATGGTGAAGATCCCCGCCACCGAAGCCGGCGTCCCGGCGATCCGGCAGATGATCGCCGAGGGCCGCAGCATCAACGTCACGTTGATCTTCAGTCTCGATCGCTACGAGAGTGTGATCGAGGCCTACCTCAGTGGTCTCGAGCAGTACTCGAAGGTTCCCGGAGCCGACCTGTCGCGTGTGGCCAGCGTGGCCAGCTTCTTCATCAGCCGGGTGGACACCGAGATCGACCAGCGGCTCGATGCTCTGGGCTCACCGGAGGCACTTGAGCTGCGCGGCCGCGGTGCCGTCGCCCAGGGCAAGCTCGCCTACCGGCTCTTCCAGCAGGCCTTCAGCGGGCCCCGCTGGGAAGCGCTGGCAGCGCGTGGGGCCGTCGTGCAGCGCCCGCTCTGGGCCAGCACCTCGACCAAGAATCCTGCCTATCGGGACACGCTCTACGTAGACGAGCTCATCGGCCCGCACACCGTCAACACCTTGCCCGACGCAACCATCGAGGCCTTCGCCGATCACGGCACGCTGGCCCGCCGCGTCGACGCCGACGTCGACCAAGCCGAGGCGACGTGGAACGGGCTCACCGACGTTGGAGTCGACCTCGCTGATGTGGCTGCAAAGCTGGAGCGTGAGGGTGTGAGCAGCTTCCAGAAGAGCTTCGACGAGCTGCTCGATGCACTGAGCGCCAAGGCCAGTGAACTGCGCGCGAGCTGACGCAGTGCCACTCGAGCCGACGCCAGGTCCCGACGAGCGGATCCGCGATGCGATCGCCATGCTGCCCGCCGAGCGGGATCGGCGGCTGGCCACGCAGATGGTCAGCTCGATGGTGGAGTTCTTCCAGCAGCAGCCGGCGACGATCGACCTGAAGATCACCGCCGCGGCGATCGACGAGATGGCCGAGGCGTTCGAGATGTTCGCGCCGTATCGCGACACGCCGAAGGTCACCATCTTCGGATCGGCCCGCACCAGTGCCGACGACCCGCTGTACGTGCAGGCCCGCGATGTCGCCGCACATCTGGCCGAGGCCGGCTGGATGGTCATCACCGGCGCCGGTCCCGGCATCATGCAAGCCGCGATGGAGGGCGCCGGCCGCGAGCACTCGATCGGCGTGTCGATCCGGCTGCCGTTCGAGCAGGGCGCCAATCCGATCATCGCCGGCGACGGCAAGTACGTGAGCATGAAGTACTTCTTCACCCGCAAGCTGATGCTCATCAAGGAGAGCCGCGGTTTCGTCTGCCTGCCCGGCGGGTTCGGCACGCTCGACGAGACCTTCGAGTTGCTCACCCTCACCCAGACCGGCAAGGGCCTCCCGACGCCGATCGTGTTCCTCGACACGCCAGGCGACCCCTACTGGGAGACCGTCCACGAGTTCGTGGACTCCCAACTCGGACTCGCTCCGGTACGTGGGCGAGCTGCTGGTCATCCGGGTGCGGCGCCCGGTCACCGATCAGCAGCTCGCGGTGCTGAACCAGCAGTTCGGCCACCTGTGCAAGACCGGCACGATCGAGCGCGTCGAACCGCGCGAGCCCGAGCGCAAGGAAGCCGACCATCTCGAGCTGGCGCGCATCGGCTTCGTGTTCGCCAAGCACGGCTACGGCGAGCTGCGCGCCCTGATCGACACCCTCAACCGATTCGCCACCTGACCACCACCCCCTGCCCCACCCGAGTCGCACGGGGACGCCCGAGTCGCACGGGGAGTCGCTGGAGGCCTACCGGGGTGCTCCGAAACCCTCGGGTCCGGGCTGAGCCCGGCCGGTCACTTGGCCCCCGTCGCCGGACCGGGTCATTCGTCGTAGGTCGGTGAATTGCCCAGAAGCCGGATCGCCTTCTCGATCGAACGGCGCGCCTGGGTGAGCCGCTTGTCATCGGCCGGTCTACCCTCGCCGGCAGCTGCGGCTTCGCGCAGGCTGGTGAACGCTCGGTCGTCGAGGTCGTCGACGATCACCTGCAACTGCGCGACGAGGTCGTCGAAGTTCCCGGGAGTTGTCACGCAAGTGCCTCGTCGACGATCTGCATCGGATGCTTCACCCGCACGCCGGCAGCCTGCAGGTGCATCGCACAGCCCGGGTTGGCGCTCGCCACCAAGGTCGCGCCCGACGGTCTGGCGGCCCTGGTGACGGAATCGAGCTTCCGGTCGCGGATCGCCGTAGCCAGGGTTGGTTGAAAGGTTGAGTAGGCGCCGCCCGCCCCGCAGCACAGACCCTCGTCGTCGAGCTCGACGAGATCGGCCACCGCAGCGAGCACCGTGCGCACGGCCTGATGAGTGCGCTGCACGTGGCGAAGGTGACACGGGTCCTGCACGATCACCGGCTCGCGGCGACGGTGCACGTGGAGCCGTTCGATTCGCTCGGCGACGAATTCGTGCACGTCGACCACTCGAGCCGAGAAGGCCACGGCGTCAGGGGTGCCGAGCAGGTGTCCGAAGTGCTTCATCGCCGCGCCACACCCCGCCGAGTTCACCACCACTGGGGCGTCGCCGGGCATCGACGCGATGACCCGCTCGGCCAACCGAACCGTCTGCTCGCGTAACCCGGCATGTGCATGCAACGCTCCGCAACAGCTTGCCCCGTTGGAAGGCACCGCGTAGGTGACGCCAATCGCGGCGAGCACCCGCGCGGTCGCGTGATGCACTTCGCGGAGCCAAGCATCCATCACACATCCGGTGAACAACCACACATCGGCGCCTGTGCCGACGAGCGGTGGTGGACGGCGCAGCGGCAACCGTGGGATGCCGAGACGTCGGGGCACGAGGCGGAGACGTTGTGCGCCTGCGGCGAACGTGGAGCCGGCCAGCACCAACCTGTGGTGGCCGAGAACAGCGAATCCTGCCCGCTGCCAGCGTGGCGTGCTCCGATGTAGGCCTGCCAACGTGGTCCGCGTGGCCTCCATGAGGCGCCCGAACGGTACGCCACTCGGGCAAGCCGGTTCGCAGCCCCGGCATTGCACACAGGTCTCCATGAACCTGACGAAGTCGTCGGTGACCGGCGCGTGTTCGTTCTGCACCGCGCGCATCGCCGCGATACGACCACGCGGCGACAAGGCCTCCTCACCGGTCGCGCGGAACGTGGGGCAGTGCGGCAGGCACAGTCCGCAGCTCACGCACGTTGTGAGCTCGTCGACATCGATCTTCAGATCCACAGCGCAGCCGAGGGTACCTGCTCACCCGCACCGTGCAGCGACCGGATCAGGTCCGTGCGACTCGGCTCGAAGTGCCGGCCGAACCGCCACGTACCCTGGTCCCTCATGCCTGAAGGCCACACGATCGCCCGCATCGCCCGCGATCACGGGAAGCTGCTCCACCGGCGGACGATTGCCGTCTCGTCGCCCCAAGGTAGGTTCGCCGATGGCGAGCTCGTCGACGGTCACGTGCTCGAGAGGATCGAGCCGTACGGCAAGCACCTGTTCTACTGGTGGGCAAACGGTCATGTCGGCCATGTCCACCTCGGCCTGTTCGGGGCCTTCCGCGTGCACCGCGGCGACGACCCGCCGGAACCGAGGGGCGCCGTGCGGATGAGGCTGCAGACCAACGACTGCACCATCGATCTGGCCGGCCCGACGACCTGCACGATCGGCGACGAGAGCGACCGCGAGGCAATCCTCCGCCGGCTTGGGCCCGATCCGCTTAGGAAGGACGCCGACCCACAGGTCGCGATCAACCGCATCCTCCGGAGCAAGCAGGCGATCGGAGCGCTGCTGCTCGATCAGTCGGTCCTTGCCGGCGTCGGGAACGTCTACCGAGCTGAAGCGCTGTTCGTCACGGGCATCCACCCCTCGCGCCCGGGCTGTGAGCTCGATCGGATCGAACTAGAGGCGCTGTGGACGACGATCGTCGGCATGCTCAGGCAGGGCGTCAAGGACAACCAGATCATCACCGTCGCCCGACACGAACTCATCGTGGCGAATGGCCCCCGCATCCGGCGGGGCGAGGCCACTCTTGCGTACAAGCGCGACCGCTGCCTGCGCTGCTCGTCACCGATTCAGGCCGTCGAGCTCGGTGGGCGCCCCTGCTACTACTGCCCGACCTGCCAACCGACCTAGCCTGCCATGACTCCGAACTGAACCCGTTAGCCTCGACGAGACATGTTGCTGCTGTACTTCGTCGTTCTGCTGACAACGTGGGCGTTTCGCCCGTTGGACGATTCCGTGCCTGTCGGGACGGACTGGACGCCGACGACGGCCGTTCCACCCGAGCCGCAACGCCTTGTGTCTCAGTCGGTCGAGTGCAACACGCTGTTCGCCGATCAACCTCGCCGCGAGCCGCTGCCTGCACTGACACCCCAACCGGATGGCCGACCGGCTCTCGAATACCAACGCGAACCGTGCGAACTCGTCCGCACGAACGCCCAACGCCTGTTCGCGATCAACACAGTGGTCGTCATCGTCGTACTGGCGATCCTGATGCTGCTGGCGGTGAGGTCAAGACGTCCGGAGGCATCCCTCCACCCCAAGTAGCGACCAGATCCCATCCGCCGATCGGCCCCACCTCATTCTCACGGTCAGCCGACTACCACTACGGCGATCGCGCCGAACTCGCCGGGATCGGTCTCCAGGCCCGTGTCGCCGCGCACGAGCACGGTGACGACGTCACCCGGTGATGCACCGGCCAAGTCGAGGGTCACGCTGTACGGCTCGGGTGCTTCGAACGCGCCGCCGCTCGTGATGACCTGATCGAGCACAGCATCGAAGTCGCCGGCGAGGAACGCGGTGACCACGACGGTGGACTCGAAGCCCCGCGCCACGCCCGCGACGGTAAGCGTGCCGGCGGCGACTTCGGCATAGGTAGCCGGGGTGCTGATCGTTGCGTTCGGGTTGGCGGCACCGATCACCCACCAGCCGTCATCGGGTGCGAGCTGGCGAAGTTCCAGCAGCCCACGGCTGACGGGTGTGCCCTCACCGGGCGAGAAGACCTCGATCTCGCCACTGCGCGAGTCGCCCTGCACGAACTCGCCGAGCACCGGGTCGACACCGAGGACCTGGGTGATGAAGTCGGCCGCAGCCTCCTCCGGAGTGGCGAACAGCACTCCGGCCGCCGGCCAGATGGCGGGCTGGGCCAGGACGACGACCTCGGTGGTCGTGGTGGGCGGGTCAGCGATGGTCGTCGTGACAGCCTCGGTGGAGGTGGGCACAACTTCGGTGGTCGTCGCCACAACTGCGGTGGTCGTCGTGGCAGCAATGGTGGTGGAGGTCGTGCCGTCGCCGGAACTGGCGTCGTCGTCGCTACAACCGATCAGCAGGGCGCCCGCTGCGATCATGGCAGGCAGAACTCGGGTCATGTGCATCGTTCCTCCTAACGGCAGGTGTCCGCGCAACGCCAACTATCGCGCCCGCCCGGTAGCCGCGGGTAGGGCCGGATGGCACTCCACGGGTACTCTGCAACCGTGAGTGGACCGAGTCGGCGAGATCTCATCCGGTGGTCGATGCTCGGTGCCGGAACTGCGCCGCTGGCGGCGTTCCTCGCCGCCTGCGCCGACGGCGGAGGATCGGCGCCCCCGACCTCGCCGCGCCCACCAGGCACAACAGCTTCGACGAGGTGGAGACGTTCGAGCTCAGCGTGCGCGGCGCGATCCCACCAGAGCTGAACGGCCTGTACGCGCGCAACGGATCAAATCCCGCCAGCGGTGAATCGCCACATTGGTTCTTCGGTGATGGCATGGCCCATGGGGTCAGGCTCGGTGCCGGCCGGGCCGAGTGGTACCGCAACCGTTGGGTGCGCACCACGATGTACGAGGGCGGTTTGACCTTCGGCACCGGCCCTCCCGGAGGCGCATCGAACCAGAGCAACGTGTCGCTCATCTGGCACGGAGGACGCCTGCTGTCGAGTGGCGAGGTCGGCTCACCGTACGAGCTCGACCCCCTCGACCTCTCGACGCGGGGCGTGCACGACTTCGGCGGCGGGCTCACCTCGTCGTTCACCGCTCACCCCAAGATCGACCCGGCGACGGGCAACCTGCACTTCTTCGGCTACGGCTTCGTGCCTCCCTACCTCACCTACTCCGTCGCCGATCCGTCCGGCG
>VFMC01000353.1 GCA_006515795.1 Acidimicrobiaceae bacterium
GCCGGCCCCGGCAACACGTTCGGCGACCTCGCGCTGGCGATGCTCGGTCTGCATGCCGAGGCTCACGCAGTGGCTCGCGGCCACGCCATGTTCGAAGCCCGACGCGACCACCCGGCGGGCGAGGTCGTCGAGACCGAGGATGCGCGGGTCGAGCGTCTCGTCGGTGTGCAGGTCGATAGCCAATCCGGCGTCGGCAGCGACGGTGAGGAACGCGTCGTTGGCCCGCGCCGGGTCGACCTCGAGGTGGGGGCAGCCGCCGATGACGTCGACACCGGCCGCGATCGCCTCGCGGAGCAGGGCGCGGTGATCGGCGCCCGGGGGCCCGATCGACGGCCATCCGGTGAGCGCGGCCACCTGGATCTCGACCCGGCCGCGCAGGCGCTCGCGCACCTCGACCAGGGCGTGCACCGACATCAGCCCGTTGGCCACGGTGACATCGGCGTGGGTGCGGATGGCGGTGGCCCCGTTGGAGAGCATCAGCAACGCGGCGCGCTCGGCGCGCTCGATGGTGTCGGCGAGCGTGATCAGGTGGCGATGGGTGTCCATCGCCTCGATCGCCCCGATCAGGTCGCCCGTCGGGTTGGGAACGATGTCGGCGAGGAAGGCCTTGTCGAGGTGGGCGTGCGGTTCGACGAAGGCGGTCAGCAGCAAGAACCCCTCCAGGTCGACCACCTCGTCGGCCGGGTGGCCGGCCGGGTCGATGCTCGGCGCCACCGCTACCACGACGTCGCCGACGATGCGCACGTCGCAGGTGGTGCCGTCGGCGAGGGTCGCCCGCCGCAGCAACAACGCCGGTGTGGTCACGTTCGCGTCGGCGCGCATTGAGGCTCAGGCTAGCGAAGCGAAGCTAGCCTGAGCCTGGACAGAGTCCATTCGACGCGGTGCGGGCTGATCGCCAACCGCTGTGAGCACGAGGGAGATCGGTTGTGCCTAGCGTCTTGGCCTATCACCGGCCCACCAGCCTCGATGAGGCCGCGACGTTGCTCGCCGGCCCTAGGCGCAGGGCCCTTGCCGGCGGCACGGTCGTGGTGGCTGACGTCCGCAAGAACCGCGCCGAGGGCGTGGAGGTGGTCGATCTCCAAGATCTCGGCCTTGACACGATCGAAGACACGACCCAGGGTGCCGGGCAGGGTCGGATGCGCTTGGGGGCGATGGTCCGGCTCGCCGACGTGGCGACCGACGCCCGCTGCCCGTCGGTGCTGCGTGAGGCAGCGCGGCGAGAGCTGCCGTCGGCGCTGCGCAACCAGGCGACGATCGGCGGGACGGCGGCCCAGGGCGACATCACCAGCCTCGTGGTGGCGGCGCTGTTGGTGCACGACGCCCAGGTCCACTTCCACGGCAGCGCTGCCGTCGCGCTCGGTGAGTACCTGCGCGACGAGCACGTGCGTGGCGGCCGAGACCATCGACTGATCGTCGCCGTCACGATCGAATCCGGCGGCTCCGGAGCGATCGCGGCCACGGGGCGAACCCCCGCCGACGTCCCGATCGTCGCCGCCGTCGCCAGATCGTCGGCCGCCGGGTTGCGCCTGGCCCTCACCGGGGTCGCTTCCACCCCGATCGAGGTCGACCCCTCGGCGCCGGTGGTCGGGTTGAACCCGCCGGCCGACTTCCGCGGTTCGGCGGAGTTCCGCGCCCACCTTGCCGCGGTTCTGTCGGCTCGAGCCCTGTTGGCAGTGGCGTGATGGAGATCTCCCTCACCCTCAACGGAACCGAGACCACGCTCACCGTCGAACCGTTCGACACCCTGCTCGCGGCGTTGCGCCGCCATGGCCTGATCAGCGTCCGCTACGGCTCCGATACCGGTGAGACGGGCGCTTCGGCGGTGTTGATCGACGGCCGCCTCGTCAATACCGATTGCATGTTGGCTGCGCAGGTCGCCGGCCACCGGGTGATGACCCTCGAGGCGCTGAACGGTGTCGACATGCATCCGCTCCAGGCCGCGTTCGCGGCCACGGGTGCGATGCAGTCGGGGTACTCCACCCCGGCGACGGTGCTCGGCGCATATGCGCTGCTGCAGAACGATCCGAACCCCTCCGAGGCCGACATCCGCGACATGCTCTCGGGAATCCTCGACCGCGAGACGGCCTACGTGAAGCCGGTCGAAGCGATCCTCCGTGCGGCCGCAGTGATGCGCGGCGAGCGGGTCGAGCCGTTCGGCCCGCTCGTGGTCGCGCCGATGACCGATGGCAGCCACGCTGTCGTGGTCGACCCCCAAGACCCACGGCTCATGGCTTCGGCGGCGATACCCAGGCTGGTGCCCTCCGACGATGTCCCCGAGATGGCCGTCGTCGGCAAGCCGGAGATCAAGGTCGACGCGATTCGCCTCGTCAAGGGCAACCCCGCGTTCACCGACGACTTCGACGCCCGCGGTCAGCTCGAGGCGAAGGTCCTGCGCAGCCCCCACGCCCATGCCCGCATCCTCGACATCGACGACTCGAAGGCACTCGCGCTGCCCGGTGTGCATGCCGTGCTGCACTACAAGAACACGCCGCGGGTCAAGTACGCATCTGGTGGGCAGAGCTGGCCCAACCCGCACCCGTACGACCAGGTCAGCTTCGACGACAAGGTCCGCCACGTGGGCGACCGG
>VFMC01000354.1:0-5400 GCA_006515795.1 Acidimicrobiaceae bacterium
CCACCCTGGACAGGTCGGTAGAAGGCGAAGAACAGCTCACCCTTGCGGGCGTCGATCGCGGCCGCGACGGTGCGCACGCTGTGGCGGAGCGGGAACGCCAACAGGTCGAGCGAGCTCATGCCGATCATCGGCACGCGCAGTGCCTGGGCGAACGCCTTGCCGGCGGCCAACCCGACGCGCATGCCCGTGAACAGACCCGGTCCGACGTCGACGGCGATGACGCTGATCTCGGCCAGCTCGATCTCGGCCTGGCGGCACACGAACTCGATCGCCGGCGTCAACGTCTCGGCGTGGCGACGACCGCGGCAGACCTCGAACATGCCGAGCACGCCCTCGTGCCCGCCGATGGCCACGCTCACCTGTTCGGTTGCGGTCTCGATGCCGAGGATCAGCATGCGAACCCGGCCAGGTCGCGCTCGATCTTCTGCCACCGGACCGCCCAGGTGCGGCCGACCGCGCTGACCTGCACGTCGCGAGCTAGTTCGTCGTCGGCGTCGGCCCGAAGGTGCACCATCAGGTGCTCGCCGAGCGACGAGGCGACCACGTCGCCCCACTCCACCAGCACCACGCCATCTGCCTCGGCCAGCTCGGCGAGCGCGAGATCGGCCACTTCGTGATTGGTGGCGAGCCGGTAGAGGTCGGCGTGATGCACCGTGAGACGGCCGGCCGGGTGACTGTGCACGAGGTTGAACGTCGGGGAGGTGATCGGGTCGACCACCCCGAGGGCAACACCGAACCCCTGGGCGAACGCCGTCTTCCCCGCTCCCATCTCACCGGCCAGCACGATCACGTCACCGGCGCGGGAACACCCAGCCAGCGCGGCGGCGATGTTGCGAGTGGCCTCGGGCGAGGTCGAGCGGAGCTGCAGCATCAAGCCGATGAGTCTACGAGACCGGTCACGGCCGGTCGCAGCCACTGGTTCACCGGAGGTGTCGAGCAATGCGCTTGGAGATGCCGCAGACCACCTCGTAGCCGATCGTGTCGAGCCGTACGGCCCACTCCTCGGCCGTGATCCGCTTGCCGCCCTGCTCACCGATCAGCACCACCTCATCACCGAAGGCGACGTCGGAATCGCCCACGTCCACCATCAGCTGATCCATCGTGACCACTCCGGCGATCGGGTGGAACCGACCACCGAGCAACACGGGGCAGCCCGCTGTGAACAGCCGGCGGGGCACCCCGTCGGCGTAGCCGATCGGGACCGTGGCAATGGTGGTGGCACGGTCGACCGTGTGCCGCAAGCCGTACGACAACCGCTCACCGGCCTCCAACCGACGCACGAACGACACGCGGGCGCGCAGCGAGAGCGCCGGCCACAGCTCGCGCGCCAGGTGGGCCACGCCGGGTCCCGGCGCGATCCCGTACGTGGCGATTCCGATGCGGACCATCGATCGGCGCGCCGCGGGATGGGCCAGCGCGCCGGCCGAGTTGGCTGCGTGCACGAGCCCGGCGTCGATGCCTGAGGCAGCCAGACGGGCCAACACGTCGTCGAAGCGTTGGAGCTGGAGCGCGGTGAACGGGTGGGCCGGGTCGTCGGCCACCGCCAGGTGAGTGAACACGCCGGCCAGTTCGAGGGCCGGCGATGCCACGATCTTCGCCGCCAGGTGTACCGCGTCGGACGGGTGACATCCCGCCCGGTGCATGCCCGTGTCGATCTTGAGGTGCACCTGGTGCCCGTCGTGACCGTGGCTCGCCAGCCCGGCCAGCTGATCGGGCGGCTGCTCGCTGAGCACGAGGATCGGCGCATCGACACCCCCGCGGCGCAACTCGACACCCTCTTCGGACAGCGCCACGCACAGACCCTCGGCGCCGGCCTGCAGCGCGGCACCGGCGACGGCCGCGGCGCCGTGGCCGTACCCGTCGGCCTTGACGACGGCCCACACCTCCGATGGCGCCACCGACCGTCGCACGACGCCGATGTTGTGGCTGATCGCGTCGAGGTCGATCTCGGCCCACGCCCACCGACCGGACGTGCCGGCACGGCTGGGGCTCACCCGGCGATGTTCCCGAGCTCGGCGAGCACCTGGGGAATCAACGCCGGGAGATCGGATGCGATGAACCCCGACGAGGGACCGAGCAACGCCGCCCGACCATGGATCCACGCGCCGACGGCCGCCGCCTCGAACGGATCGAGGCGCATCGCCAGCAGCGCGCCGATGATGCCGGCGAGCACATCACCGGTGCCGGCGGTGGCAAGTCGCTCGTCACCGGTGTTCACGACCAGGACTTCGCCCGACGGGTTCGAGACCACGGTGGTCGCACCCTTCAGCACCACGACCGACTGGGTGTGCACCGACAGCCGCCTTGCCGCGGCGAGACGGTCGACCGAAGGGAGCGCGCCGGTGAGCAACTGGTACTCGCCGTCGTGTGGAGTGAGCACCGTCGGCGCCGTGCGCTGGCGGAGCAGGGCCGCCGCTCCATCGGCGTTCCACGCCAACGCGAACAGCCCATCGCCATCGATCACCGCCGGCAGTGGTGCGTGGATCGCCACGTACCGCGCACTCGCGGCGGTGTCGTCGTGGCGTCCGAGGCCAGGCCCCAGCACGACCGCGTGNNNNGGCGGCCGGTAGCGGCCGGCACACGACTTCGAGCGGAAGCATGCCGACCTGATCGAGCCCTGGCGACGAAACGTGCACCATCCCCGCACCCATGCGCATCGCTCCGGCCGATGCGAGCGCGGCCGCTCCCGGCATCGCCTTCGAACCGGCGATCACCCGTACCGCCGCGTTCCACTTGTGGGCGACGACGTCGCGCCGCGGCAATGCGGCAACCACATCGGCGCGTTGCAGCAGGTGCGCCACAGGCTCGCCGACATCGAGGCCGATAGCGACCAGCTCGATCTCACCGGCGAGCTCGCGGCCGGGGCTGAACAACAACCCCGGTTTGAGCGCCGCGAAGGTGACCGTTCGATCGGCGGCGATCGCTCGTTCGGAGACCGCGCCCGTCGATCCGTCGACACCGCTCGGGATGTCGACGGCCAACACCCGCGCCGAGCCCACATCGGGCGCATCCCACGAACCCCGGAACCCGGTGCCGAACGCGGCGTCGATGACGAGGTCGGCCGCCGGGAGCTGAGCAGGGCACGAGTCGGCGCGAAACAGATGCACCTTGACACCGCTGTCGGCGAGCAACCGCGCCGCGACCCGTCCATCGGCTCCGTTGTTGCCGGGCCCGGCCACCACCGCGACGGTGCGACCGTAGGTTCCGCCGAGCATCCTGATCGCGGCTCGCGCAACGGCTGCTCCGGCGCGTTCGACGAGCACGTCGTGGCCCTCGTGGGACGCGAGGTCGTGAGCCTTCATCTCCTCGGGCGTCACGATCGGCAACATGGTTCCAGCCTAGGAGCGAGCGCCCCCTGCGGTCGCCACCACGTAGGCGATGGCCAGCGTGTCGGTGTGCGTGATCGACAGGTGCCACCGATCGACTGCGGCTCCGCGGGCCAGCCGATCGGCGGCGCCGGTGACCACCAACCACGGCTCGCCCGAATCGCGGCGCTCCACCCACACCTCATGGAAGCCGAACGCGCCGAGACCGACACCCAACGCCTTCATCGTCGCCTCGCGGGCGGCGAACCTGGCGGCGAGACCCGGAACAGGGTCGGCTCGGCCGGTGAGATCGGCGAGCTCGCGCGCCGTGAACAGGCGTTCGCGCATCGTCGGCGTCCGCTCCAACGACCGGCGGAACCGCTCGACATCGACAGCATCGACACCGATGCCGACCACGGTCATCAGCTGCGCCAGTGATCAGCGGTTTCGGAGATCGGCAAGATGAGCAGGTCGGCAACGGACAGCTCGGCGAGCCGATCATCGCGGAAGACGGTCTCGGTTTCGGCGACCCAGTCGACGAGGCGGTCGTACCTGTGGTCGTAACCCTGCAACACGCCGCGGATCACAGCGATTCACCTCCGGCACGAAGATCAACAGGCGCCCATCGCTGCGGCCCCTGGCGACCAGCACCTCGCGCTCACTGGCGACGCGCCGCTTGGTGCCGACCAGCTGCGGATTGCGTTCGACCCGGCTCGGCACCTCGGTCGAGAGCCCACCCCGGTCGACGATGGTGATGACGGCGTCGCCGGCGGGCTCGCCATCGATGCGATACCGAGTGAACCCGACGACCGATTCGACCGCGGGGTCGAGGTCGGCCAGAACCTTGAGCGTGCGGTAGGTGAGCCGGTCGCGGCCGGCTCCGGCGGCGAGCACCTGCTGCACGAGCGCCCGGTCGAGCACCCCCTCATCGGTCTTCGCCTGATGCTTGATGGCGTCGATGGGGCGGGTCAGCTCTTCGATCGCACGGGTGAGCGCGGCGATGAGATCGTCGATGAACCCGCTCGGCGTGGCGACCACCCCGGTGATCCGCTGGTACTCCTCGAGCGGTGCATCGTTGGCGAGATCGCGCAGGAAGCCGACGACCCGAGCAGCCGTCGATGCCTCGAGGTGACCGTCGTACAGCCCGCCCCGAAGACCGTCGAGGAAGCTCTCGGCACACGGCCGAACGTCGCGCTGCACACGCTGCAGGATGGCATCGGTGTGTGCGCCGTCGGCCAGCGACGCCTCGATCGCTTCACGCGCCTGGCGGAGGGGTCGAGCCGAGGCATCGATGGCCAGGGCAGCCTCGTAGCCGAACAGGTGACCCACCATCGCCGCCAGCACGAACGCCAGCGCGGGGTCGACCGCCGGCACGTGGAGGACGGCCGAGGCGCCGGCAAAGCGCTCGTCGCCTTCGGTCGCGATGACTATCGGGGTCGCCTTGTGCGCCCTGTAGATCGCGACCTCCTTCGACACGTCGTCACCCGTTCCGCCGACGAGCCCGGCCGCGCACACCAGGATGAGCGGCTCGCTGGAGAGGTCGATGTGCTTCTTGTCCTCGGTGACATCGCAGGCGATCGACTTGTAGCAGAGCTCGCTCAGCTTGATCCGGACCTCTTCGGCGGCGACCACGTTGGGGCCGTTGCCGACGATTGCCCAGTACCGCTTCGGTGGGGCGAACCGGCGCGCCGCCTCGGCGATCTGGTCGCGCCCGGCGATGACGGTGCGCATCGCGTCGGGAAGCTCGCGCAGCGCGGACAGCAGCTCGTGGCGGCGCCGATCCGAGCCGAGCGCGGCCGCTTGGCTGATGACGCAAGCCAGCAGCACCCCCGCCGCGACCTGGGCGTAGAAGGCCTTCGTGGACGCGACGCTCATATCGACGTCACGACCGTCGCTGGTGTACATGACGCCGTGGGCCTTGTCGGTGAGGTCGCTGTTGCGCCGGTTGACGATGGCCAGCACCGCGGCGCCACGACTGCGGGCAAGATCGACCGTGCGGTTGGTGTCGGTGG
Organism: Acidimicrobiaceae bacterium; assembly: GCA_006515795.1. Lineage (GTDB taxonomy): Bacteria > Actinomycetota > Acidimicrobiia > Acidimicrobiales > Ilumatobacteraceae > VFMC01. The sequence goes on from VFMC01000354.1 coordinate 5,318, forward strand.
TGGTGCCGCTCTGGCTGACGGCAACCACGAGCGTGTCGCTCATGTCGAGCCGCAGCTCGAACCCGCTCAGCTCGGTGGCGGTG
>VFMC01000354.1:5420-8006 GCA_006515795.1 Acidimicrobiaceae bacterium
GTGACCGAATCGATGTCGAGCCTGCCGTCGCACAGCGAATCGAGGATCGCCGCCATGCTGCTCCCGGCTACGGCCGCAGTGCCCTGTCCGATGACACGCACCTTGGTGATCGACCGTGCCGCCAAGCGGGCGGATATGTCGGCCGGCAGCACCCGGTCGCCGACCACGACCCGGAGGTGGTTGTCGGGTCCGGTGATCTTGCCGCGCAGCGTCTTGCGGAAGCTCTCGGGCGCCTCTTGGATCTCTTTCAGCAGGAAGTGCGGCGCCGAGCCGCGATCGATGTCGCGGGTGGTGACCTCGGCCGTCGCCACATGCGATCGGGAGAGGGCGAGCAACGATCCGTCGTAGGCCAATGCGGTGATCCCGGCGAGCTCGCCGGCGAGCTCGCCGTCGAGCACGAACACCTGGCCACGACTTCCGGACGCGGAGGGCGTCTCGCCGTCGATGCGCAGGTAGTTCGAGGTCTCCTCGACCAAACCGTACGGCTCGCTGGCAACGATGAAGCAGTCTTCGGCGAGGCCGACGTAGAGCGCCTGGCCGCTGCCGCGGAGCGCGAGGTAGAGCGCGTCGGGCCGGGAGGTGGCCGCGGCGGCGATCGCCACACTTCCCTCGAAGCCGGAGACGGTTCGGCGGAATGCCTCGGTGAGGTCGCCGTTGGTCTGCAGCGCGGCGAGCCGCGACATGACCGCGGGGATGACCTTGGCATCTGTGGTGATGGGGCCGGGGATGCGCAGACCGTGCTGCACCTTGATGTCGGCATGGTTGTCGACGTCGCCGTTCAGCGCGGCCACCACGTATGGGGGCTCGACGCCACCTTGACGCTCGCTCTCCTCGGAGTTGAGCGGGTGGCAGTTCGGCTCGCTGATGATGCCGACGCTCGCCCATCGCGTATGACCGAGCACGGTCGTTCGCGCGCCTGGCTGGGTGAGTGCGAGCCGGAGGAGTGCGTCGGCGTGAACTCCGGCCCGGAGCACACGAACGTTGTCGCCGAGCTCGCCGATCTCGGCGGCGGCCTTGTACACGAAGCTGAAGCACCCGTCGACCAGCCGCACCGACCCGTTCTGGAACAGCGGGTCGGTCGCCCGAGCCTGCATCAACGACGAGACCGCCGGATCGGACGGCAACAGCCCATGCCCCCACACCGACACGTGGATGCCCGCAGAGTCGCGCCCGCGGACCTCGAGGCGATCGAGTGCCGAGAGCGCCTGCTGAACCGCGAAGTAGCCGGCCACGGCAGCATCGCCGGCGTCGCGACCGGCGAGCAACGCGACCTCGTTCGCGGTGCGCAGACGATCCTTGCGGATCGCCCAAGTGGCGTCGCGGAGCCCGATCAGCTCGCCGTTCACCTTCTCGACGTGGTCGAGGTCGAGGGCCGTCTCCGTTTCGAGGCGGCGCTCGCCCTCGGTGACTCGCGCGTCGATCTGGTCGAGCCGGGCAGTGATGGCCGAGCTCAGCTCGCGCCGTCCCACCAGCGCATGGAGCCCGGACACGCCGCGGAGAAGCCGATCGCAGGCCGCGGTCAGCTCGATGGCTTCGACGATGGTGGGGGCGGCCACCGCGGCATCGAGCTGCGCCAGCACCTCGGCTGCCGTCGGCACCGCTCGCGACGACGGCCGGCTGACGATTCCGATGATGCCGCACATGGGCCCCAGCCTACCGACACCCCGAACTCCCAGGGATCTGGGCCGATTCCGTTTCGGCGGCCGAGACGGAATCGGCCCAGATCACCTGGAGGCGGCCGGGGTGAGCTCGAAGCGGCTGAACCGGTCGAGGGCACGGGAGTGGTTCGGTGAGGTCGAACGCGCGACGGGCGCCGGTCGCGGCCTGTCAGCGGGCTGTGCCAGCTCGGCCTCGAGCCACCGCTCCGCGTCGAAGGCCTCGGCGCGATGGCGTTCACGCCACTGCTGGTAGCCGTGGGTCGACCAGGCAACCACAGCAACCCCAGGCATCACCACTGCTGCTGTCGACGCCGCCGCGGTCAGCAGCGGCTGTGCGTAGAACGCGTCGAGCGCCACCACGGGCACCCTCGCCGGTCGACGGCTCCACTGGCGCGCTCGCGCCGCCAGCGCTGCCGCACGAGCCCGCGGTCTGGTGGTGAGCTGCGGCCAGAAGATGAAGGCGAAGAGCACGATCGACATGAACCGCACCGCTAGCGGCTCATCGAGCCGATGGACCGTCGCATACATCCACCAGGTCGTGGCGAGGACGAAGGCAGCGGCGAGCGCCAACCCCAGAAGCACCCGGCGGGGGCTCGTTCGCTGCATGTCGTTCGCCAACAACCCCGGCAGGAACAGTGGCGTCAGCGCCAGTGACGACACGCGCATGTGGTTCGACACCGAGATCGACAGCACCTCGTCGCCGAACCAGAGCGTGGTCCAGGTCAACAACGACGACAACATCAGCATCGTCGCGAACTTGCGCCGACCGAACAGGATGAGGCGCGGCATCAGCAGCATCGTCACCAGCACGTAGGTGACGACCGCTCCCCCGATCGCCAGCGCGATCTGCCACGGGTCGGCGGTGAACACCGCAACGAAGGCAGCGCCCACGAAACCGCCTGCACGAAGTCCGTAGTTCGTTGCCACT
>VFMC01000355.1 GCA_006515795.1 Acidimicrobiaceae bacterium
CGTGATCGGAGGCGCGAGCCGCAGCGCGGTCGCCGTCACGGCGTTGGTGACCAGGCCCCGCCGCAGCAGCTCGGCGCAGGCGGCCTTGGCATCGGCGCCCTCGCCGAGCTCGGCGGCGAGCAACAGACCCTGCCCGCGAACGTGGTGCACCGCGGGGATCGCCGCGAGGCGCTCGCGCAGGTGCCCGCCACGCGCGGCGGCCAAGGCGGGAGCGTCGATGCGGCGCATCTCGGTGAGCACGGCGCGGACGACCGCCGTCGCGATTGCCGTGCCGCTGTACGTGCTGCCGTGGTCGCCCGGTTGGAACGCAGCCGCGACCTCGGTCGTGGCCCACACCGCCCCGACGGGGAAGCCGTTGCCCATCGCCTTGGCCATCGTGACGACGTCGGGTCGGATTCCGGAGTGCTCGAATCCGAACCAGCGTCCGGTGCGGGCGAATCCGGTCTGTACCTCATCGACGATCAGCAGCGTGCCCCGCTCTGTGCACAGATCGCGCAGGCCGCGCAGGTAAGCGGGATCTGCCGGCACGACACCACCTTCTCCTTGCACGGTCTCGATGATCACGGCCGACACCGACGGGTCGAGCGCTCCCGCGCACGCCGCGAGATCGCCGTACGCGACGTGACGGAAACCTTCTGGCATCGGGAGGAACGGCTCGTGCTTGGAGGGTTGACCGGTGGCGGCGAGCGTGGCCAGCGTGCGGCCGTGGAAGCTGCCATAGGCGCTGACCACCACGTGGCGTCCTCGCCCGCCGAACTTGCGGGCGAGCTTCAACGCCGCCTCGTTCGCCTCGGCGCCCGAGTTGCAGAAGAAGATCTGGCCTTCGGTGCCGGTGGCCTCGGCCAGGAGGGCGCGTAGGTCGAGCGCCGCGGCGGTGGCACTGTCGTTGGCGAAGAAGTTGCTCACGTGCAACAAGGTGCCTGCCTGGTTGCAGATTGCCTCGGTGATCGCCGGGTTGGCGTGGCCGAGTGACGTGACGGCGAGCCCGCACAAGAAGTCGAGATATCGCTTACCGGTGTCGTCCCACAGCTCGGTGCCCCGACCGCGGACGAACATGACCTGTGGTGCACCGAAGACCGGCATGAACGGACAGCTCGCTCCGGCGAGTGCGGTGGGGAACAGATGGGCGCTCACGGGAACACCTCCTTGCTACGGATCATCGTGCCGATGCCGTCGTCGGTGAACAGCTCGAGCAGCAGAACATGAGGGATGCGGCCGTCGAGGATGTGTGCCCGGCGCACGCCGCGTCGTACCGCTCCGACGCAACTCTCGACCTTGGGGATCATGCCGCCGGCGACCACGCCGTCGACGACCAGTCGCTCGAGCTCGTCGGGGCTGATCTGGCGGATCAGCGTGGTCGGATCGTCGACGACCAGGCGGAGCCCTTCGATGTCGGTGAGGTAGACGAGCTTCTCGGCGCCGAGCGCCTCTGCGATCGCCCCGGCGACGGTGTCGGCGTTGATGTTGTACGCCTGGCCCGCGGCGTCGGTACCGATGGTGGCCACCACCGGGATGAAGTCGTTGGCGATCATGCCCTCGAGGATCATCGGGTTGATCGCGGTGACGTCACCGACGAAGCCGAGGTCGGCGTGCCTCGCGACGGCGCGGATCAGCCCGGCATCCTCTCCGGACAAGCCGACGGCGATCGGGCCGTGGATGTTGATGGCCGACACGATCTGCGGGTTGACCTGTCCGATCAGCACCATCCTGGCGATGTCGATGGTCTCGGCATCGGTCACCCGGAGACCGTCACGGAACTCAGCCGTCTTGCCGAGCCGCGACATCAACCCGCTGATCTGGGGGCCGCCTCCGTGCACGACGACCGGATGCATGCCAACGGCGCGCATCAGCACGAGGTCCTTGGCGAACAGGGCAAGCGCGTCGCTGTCGCTGGCGCCGGCGAGTGCGTTGCCGCCGTACTTGACCACCACCACCTGTCCTGCGAAGCGTTGGATGTAGGGCAGCGCTTCGACCAGGACTGCGGCGCGTGATTCGGCGCTCACGGGTACAGCCCCACCTTCTGCAGACCGGCACTCTCGTCGAGCCCCAGCGCGACGTTGGCGGATTGCACGGCACCTCCGCTCGCTCCCTTGCACAGGTTGTCGAGCGCGCAGACCGCAATCACCGTGTCGGTTCGCTGGTCGTAGCGCGCCGTGATGAACGCGGTGTTGGTTCCGAGGGCTGCCTTCGTGCTCGGCGATGTCGGGCGAACGACCACGAAGGGTTCGCCCCGGTAGCGACTCGCCAGCGTGGCCAGCAGCGACTCGGTGGTCACGCTCTTTGCCGGCTTCGCATAGCACGTGACGAGCATCGCTCGGTTGAGCGGCGCCAGGTGCGGGGTGAACAGCACACGGCAGGTCGTCTCGTGGAGCGACATGCCGATCGCCTGTTCCATCTCAGGAGTGTGTCGATGGTCGAGCAGGCCGTATGCACGGAGATCCTCGTCGACCGCGCAGAACAGTGAGTCGTCCTTGAGGGCCCGACCCGCTCCGCTGACACCGGTGATGCTGTCGACGACGAGGCCGTGAGGATCGACGAGGCCGGCGGCAACGAGGGGTTCGAGGGCCAGTAGGCCGAATACCGCCGCGGCGAGCAGGTCGGGTTGGTCGTGCTCGAAGCCGTACCACGTCGGGTACAGCGAGGCATCCTTCAACCGGTACGCCGCCGAGAGATCGACCACGCAACCGACTCGACCGACGAGCCGCGGCGCGAGCGCGAGGCTCGCTTCGTGTGGCAAGCCGAGGAAGACCAGGTCGAGTCCAGCGACGCGATCCTCGTCGAAGGCCTCGAAGACGAGGTCGGGAAACGCCGCCGTGAGGCTCGGGTACAGCGAGCTCGCGAGGGTGCCGGCGCGTGTGTCGCCGGTGGCGTAGACCACCTCGAACTGCGGATGCTGGGCGCACAGGCGCAGCAGCTCGACTCCGGTGTACCCGGATGCGCCGATGATGCCTACCCGCACTGCGCTCATACCGCATGATCATACACCACCATGCATGATCATGCTACGTAGCCGCCCACCGGCAAGGTCTGGTCTCTGCGCCGACCCTCCGCGCGAGAGATTCCCACGCCGCGTTCGCCGTTGAACGAACTCTTGACGGAAACGAGTTCGATCCTTCATTGTCCACCACCTTCGCCACAGTTATGGTCGATTTCGTGGGTCGAAGGACGGGCGAGCACAGCGAACTCAAGTCGATACTGATCGCCGGCGACGTGGCGATGCTGCTCCTGGCGTGGTTGCCGATCATGCTCAGCGGGATCGGTAGTGAGTCGCGGCGGCCGGCGGAGTCGTTGCTGGTCGGCATCGTCGCGATCGGCAGTGCGATGT
>VFMC01000007.1:0-12480 GCA_006515795.1 Acidimicrobiaceae bacterium
ACCGCTTTCGATCAAGCGCCGAACGCGGGTGAGGCAGGTTGAAGGGGCCAGCCCCACGAGGCGGGCGAGCTGCTTATTGGCGATCCGACCATTGTTCTGAAGATGACCGAGGATCTCCAGATCGATTCTGTCAAGTGAGGTCATGGGCGTCATTCTTGCCCAACGATTCGGTAGACGTCCGAACATCTAGCGCAGACACTGACAGACATGCACACCAGCCTCGATCCGGAACTTCACCTGCACCCCGAGACCCTGATGCTCGGCCACGGCTACCGACCCGAATGGTCCGAGGGCGCGATCAAGCCGCCGTTGTTCCAGTCCTCCACGTTCGTCTTCCAGAGTGCGGCGGCGGGAAAGGCGTTCTTCGAAGTGGCCTACGGTCATCGAGCTCAGGCGCCGGGCGAAGCGGTCGGCCTGATCTATAGCCGGCTGAACAACCCGAACGTCGAGATCCTCGAGGAGCGAGTGCGGGTGTGGGACCGCGCCGAACGCGCCGCGGCATTCGAAAGTGGGATGGCGGCCATTTCCACCACGCTGCTAACTCATCTGCGGCCCGGTGACGTCGTGTTGCACAGCGAACCGCTCTACGGCGGCACCGATCACCTCATCCGCAAGGTGCTCCCAATGTTCGGGATCGAAGGTGTCGGCTTCGACGTCGATGCTGATGCGGCGCGCATCCTCCAGGTGGCCGACCGCATCGGACGACACCGCGTGGCGATGGTCTACGTGGAGACGCCGGCAAACCCGACCAACGCTCTATGCGATATCGCTGCCTGCGCGACCGCTTCACGCGAGCTGTCGACGCGGCGGCGAGTACCAGTCGTGGTCGACAACACCTACCTCGGCCCGCTCTGGCAACGTCCGCTCGATCACGGAGCCGACATCGTTCTCTACTCGGCCACCAAGTACCTCGGCGGGCACAGCGACGTGATCGCCGGCATCGCCCTCGGTGCCGCCGACTTGATCGATCCGGTCCGTGTGATGCGCACCTTCTACGGCTCGGTCGCCGGCCCGTGGACCGCGTGGCTCCTGCTGCGCAGCCTCGAGACCCTGAAGGTGCGGATGGACGCGCAAGCGGTGGGCGCGGGCGTCGTGGCCGACTTCCTTCGCGACCACGCGAAGGTGGCCGCTGTCTCGTACCTCGGCCACCTCCGTCCTGGCGACGGGGACCACGATCTGTATCAGCGCCAATGCCTCGGCCCGGGCGCGATGATGTCGCTGTGGCTCCACGCCGACGAGCCCGGCGCCTTCCGGTTCCTGGACGCGTTGCGGACGTTTCGCCTCGCAGTGAGCTTGGGCAGCACCGAGTCACTCGCCCAGCATCCGGCGACGATGACCCACTGCGACGTGCCAGCCGACGAACGGCGGCGGCTACGGGTGACCGATGGGCTGGTGCGCCTCTCGATCGGTGTCGAACACCCCGACGATCTCGTGAGTGATCTCGCTCGTGCGCTCGACGAAGTGTGATCCGCCGGCCCGACCGGGAACCGCGGCCGGCCATGCCATCGCCACGCCAGAATGACGCGATGAATCCAGCGATGGACCCGAGCGGCCCCGTTGCCAGAGGCGCCGGCGCCACAGCGATCGATCTCGAAGCACTCGACCGCATTCAGCGTCGGATCCTGTGGCTCGCCGTGCGCATGGTCGATCATGCCAACCGCGAGCGTCGGGGTACGCCCGCGCCAACAGGACGCGACGCGGAGTTCGCGGTGAAGGTCGGCGGCCACATGGCCTCGAGCGCGTCGATGGTGAGCATCATGACGGCGCTGTGGTTCGCGCACATCGGCGGCGACGACAAGGTCGCGGTGAAACCACACGCGTCGCCGGTGTTCCACGCGATCAAGTACCTCATGGGAGAGCTCGACCGCTCGTACCTTTTCCGTCTGCGTGAGCGCGGCGGGCTGCAGAGCTACCCGAGTCGCACCAAGGATCCGGACGTCGCCGACTTCTCGACCGGATCGGTCGGGCTCGGCGTGGTGGCCCCACTGTTCGCGGCGATGACACGTCGGTACATCGACGCGCACTTCGACGCCCGGCCGCACTCGCGCTTCATCGCGCTCGTCGGCGATGCCGAGCTCGACGAGGGCAACGTGTGGGAGGCCATCGCCGACGCATCGCTACAGGGCCTCGGCAACGTGATGTGGGTGGTCGATGCCAACCGCCAGAGCCTCGACCGGGTGATCCCCGGGCAGAAGATCAAGAAGCTGATGGAGTTCTTCGAGGGCAGCGACTGGCACGTCGTCGAAGCGAAGTACGGCTCGCGCCTGCAGGCCGCATTCGCCCGACCTGGCGGCGACGCGCTGAGGCGGCACATCGATGAGATGAGCAACGAGCGCTACCAATCGTTGTTCGCGCTGCGGGGCACGGACCTGCGACCAGCGTTGCTCCACGAATCCGATCGATCGGTTCGCGGCTTCGTGGCCGACATCGACGACGACGAGCTGGTTCCACTCGTGCAGAACTTGGGCGGACACGACCTCGGGATCTTGACCGAGGCCTACCGGGCGTGCGACGCGGTCACCGACCGGCCCAGCGTGGTGTTCGCCTACACGGTGAAGGGCTGGGGTCTGCCGATCGCCGGCGACCCGCTCAACCACTCCGCCGTCCTGTCACCGACGCAGATCGAAGCGCTCCGGGCCGAGCTCGGCCTCGACGAGGCGACCGAGTGGGACCGTTTCGCCGCCGACACGCCCGAGGGCCGCTGGTGCGCGGCCGCCGGCCGAGTGGTGAACAACGTCGTCGGCCCGCCTCGACCACTTCTGCCGGTGCCCACCGAGGTGAGCGGTGCGCTCGGTCCCAGGCCGGTGAGCACGCAGGAGATCTTCGGCCGCCTGCTCACCGGCCTCGGCGCCGTGGCCGACGTGGCGGAGCGGATGGTCACGCTGTCGCCCGACGTGAGCGTGAGCACCAACCTCGGCGGATGGATCAACAAGTTCGGCGTGTTCCATCCCGAGGTGCAGCCCGACTTCCTCGGATCGGATCGCCTGCTGCGATGGCAGCAGGGGCCATCTGGAAGGCACATCGAGCTCGGCCTCAGTGAGATGAACCTCTTCCTCGCGCTTCATGCGCTCGGTCTCGGCCACGAGCTGCACGGGCAGCACCTCATCCCGATCGGAACGGTCTACGACCCGTTCGTGTGTCGTGGGCTGGATGCGCTCATCTACGGGCTCTACAGCGGCGCCCGATTCATCGTCGTCGGCACTCCCGCCGGCGTAACGCTGGCTCCCGAAGGCGGCGCCCACCAGAGCACGATCACACCGTCGATCGGGCTCGAGCTTCCGGGCCTGGCATACGCCGAGCCGTGCTACGCCCGGGCGCTCGACTGGCTGCTGTGCGACGGCGTGCGCCGGCTCGCCGAGCCCGATGGGGAGAGCCTCTACCTGCGGCTCTCCACGCGACCCATCGATCAGACACCCTTCATCGCCGCGCTCGATCGAGTAGGTTCCGGCCCGTTGCGCGATCAGGTGATCGCCGGCGGGTACCGACTCGTCGAACCGACCGCGTCCGGCGGCGCCGACCCGCGCACCGACGTGATCATCGCCTCGTGCGGCGCAGTGCTCCCGGAAGCCGTGCACGCGGCCCGATTGCTGGCCGAGGAGGGTGTGGCGGCAACGGTGCTCGACCTCACCTCGCCAGATCGGCTGTACCGCGGCTGGCGGACGGAACTGCAGGACGCGGCGCGGTCGGCCCGACCGCCGCGGCTCGGCGACCTCCACCTCGCCACGCTGATCAGAGAGCACGAGCGGTCGGCGCCCATCGTCACGGTGCACGACGCGGCCAGCCACTCGCTCGCCTGGCTCGGGTCGGTGTTCGGTCAGCGAGTGGTTCCGGTCGGCATCGACGAGTTCGGCCAGAGCGGCTCCATCGTCGAGCTGTACGACCTGTTCGACCTGATGCCCGAGCAACTCGCCAGCGCCGCGCTCGTCGCCCTCGCGTAGATGGGGCCGGGGAGTAGCCTCGGCGGGATGAGCATCTCCGAAGCGGGTGTCCGAGTGATCGACGGGGTGGACCTCACGCCGAAGGCGGTGAGCCTCGCCGGCCCACCCACCTTCGCCACCGTCGAGGAGGAACGCCTGCACCGCAAGCAGAAGCTGGCCGGGGCGCTGCGGATCTTCGGGCGCGTCGGTTTCGGCGAAGGTGTTGCCGGCCACATCACGGTGCGCGACCCGGAGTTCTCCGATCACTTCTGGGTGAACCCGTTCGGCAAGAGCTTCCGCCACATCAGCGTCAGCGACCTGATCCTCGTCAACCACTCCGGCGATGTCGTCTACGGCACGCAACCTGTCAACCGTGCCGCCTTCGTGATCCACGCCGCCGTTCACGCGGCGCGACCCGACGTGGTCGCGGCTGCGCACAGCCACAGCGTGCACGGCAAGGCGTTCAGCGCGCTCGGCATCGCCCTCGACCCGATCACCCAGGACTCGTGCATCTTCTACGAGGACCACACGGTGATCACTGCCCAGGGCGGGGCGGTGGTGTTCGACATCGAGGCCGGCAAGGAGCTCGCTGCGAACTTCCCCGCCGGCAAGGCTGCCATCCACCAGAACCACGGCCTGATCACCGTCGGCCAGTCCGTCGACGAGGCGGTGTTCTGGTTCCTGTCGATGGATCGGTCGTGCCAGGCGCAGTTGCTGGCGATGGCTGCCGGCACGCCGAAGCTGATCCCTCACGAGATGGCTCAGTACACCGCCAAGCAAACCGGCTTCGCGCTCGCCGGCTGGTTCAGCTTCCAGCCCCTGTGGCAGGAGATCTGCCGCACCGATCCCGACCTGTTCGAGTGAGCAACGGCGAACCGAACGCGCTCGATCGGTTCTCGCCAGAAGCACTCTTCGTCATCTCCGGCATCGCCCAGTACACCGGCGCGGTCATCGCCGTATCGATGTTCGATGACGTCGGACCCGCCTCCGTGGCCTGGGTGCGAGTGCTCGGCGCAGCCATCGTCCTGATGCTGATCTCGTATCGCCGGCAGCGCGGTTGGACCCGCGAGGCGGTGGTCGCCGCGGCAGTCTTCGGCGTCGCATCAGCGCTGATGAACCTGTTCTTCTACCTCGCCATCGACCGCCTCGCGCTCGGCAAGAGCGTGGTGATCGAGTTCATCGGACCGATCGCCGTCGCCGCCGCCTTCCCCCGCACCCGCCGCAACGGTGTGGCACTCGGGTTCGCGGTGACAGGCGTGGTCGTGCTCTCGGGCGTGGAGATCGACGCCGAACCGCTCGGCCTGCTGTTCGTCTTCATGGCATCGGCGATGTGGGCCGCCTACATCGTGCTCGGTCGCCGCGTGGCGGCACTCGACCGGGGTGTCGCCGGTCTGGCGTTGGGGCTGGCCATCGGCGCCGTGGCGATCGCCCCGATCGGTGCTCCGGGCAGTGGTGCCGTGTGGACCACGCCGACGCTGCTCGTCAGCGGCTTGATGGTCGGCGTGCTGTCGAACGCGGTCGGCTACGGCATCGATCAGCACGTGCTGCGGCGCATCCCGGTGCGCCGCTTCGCTCTGCTGCTGGCGCTGCTGCCCGTGACCGCGGTGGTGACGGGCTGGATCGCACTCGATCAGATCCCGTCGGCCGTGGATCTCGCCGGCGCCGCCCTCGTCATCGTCGGCGTGGTGGTGCAAGAGCGCGACGAGATCGGCCTGAGCGAACTGGAGACGACCCCGGCCTGATCCGCAAGATGGCGTGGCACCTCGGCGGCCTCGGGGGTCTCAGTGGGCGAGGCCGGGCGCGCACAGCCCGTCGAGCTCTTGGACGATGATCCGGTCGCGGTTGGCGTAGGTGACCTCGTTGCTCGGGTCGGGCTTCAGCTTGAACGTTCGGAACGTCATCTCGGTGGTGTCGACGGCCAGGATGCGGCCGATCAACGGATCGCCGAGGCCGAGGATCACCTTGATGACCTCGAGTGCCTGGATGCTGCCGATGATGCCGGGTAGCACGCCCAACACACCGGCCTCGGCGCAGCTCGGGGCCAGCTCGGCCGGCGGAGGCTCGGGCACCATGTCGCGGTAGGTGGGCCCGACGAGCGGATGGAACACGCTGACCATGCCCTCGAACCGGAAGATCGATCCGTGCACCACCGGGATGCCGAGCTTCACGCTGGCGTCGTTCAGCAGGTACCGACTGGGGAAGTTGTCGGCGCCATCGACGATCACGTCGTAGCCGGTGATGATGTCGATGATGTTGGACGCGTCGAGGCGGGTGTCGTAGGTGACGACATCGACGTCGGGGTTCAACAGGCTCAGCGTCTTCTTCGCCGAGTCGACCTTGCGATCGCCGATGCGGTCGAGGTTGTGCAGGATCTGCCGCTGCAGGTTCGACGCATCGACCTCGTCCATGTCGACGATGCCGAGCGTGCCCACGCCGGCAGCCGCGAGGTAGAGCGCGGCGGGCGAGCCGAGCCCACCGGCGCCCAACATGAGCACCTTGGCGCCGAGCAGCTTGGCCTGGCCGGCCACACCGACCTCGGGGAGCAGCAGGTGGCGCTGATATCGGTTGCGTTGATCGGGAGTGAGCACGACGGGGGTCTTCCACGGGCGGCCTTCGTCCTTCCACCTCCCGAACCCACCTGCCACCGAGAACACGTCGCTGTACCCGAGCTCGTGCAGGGTCTTGGCCGCGAACGCACTGCGCACACCGCCGGCGCAGTACACGACGACCTGCGCCCGCTTGTCGAGGATGCGCCCTTCGACCTGTGCCTCGAGGTGCCCGCGGGGGATGTGGATGGCATCGGGCAGCGCGCCCTGGTCGTACTCGTCGGGTTCGCGCACGTCGAGCACCACGGCGCCGGCGGCGATGCGCTCGGCGGCGGTAGCCGTGTCGATCTCGATGATCTCGTTCTTGGCAGCAGCGAGGAGGTCGCGGAATGTGGCCATGGACGAAAGCCTACCAAGTCGGTCGGGATTCGCTCACCGCACCGTTGCCCAGCTCCCGTCCGGGCGAGATTTCCGACCCGACGATCTCGTTGTCGCTCAGTGCTGTGCTTCTCCCCAATCCGCGTCATCGCGATCTGCGACCTCGCGATCCACTTCGCGTCACACCCGTCCGCCACAGGGGGCCAGCATGTCGATCACACCTCTCGAGATCCCACCGTTCGACGCGTCGATCGTCGTGGTGCCATGGCACGACGATGTCGTCGACCGGATCGGGTTCGACCCGCGCAGTCAGTACGCCGAACTGTTCTGGCTGAACGTCCTCGGGCCTTCCGCATCGTGGTTGCTGCGGCGGATGGTCACCGGCCTCGACGAGTACCCGGGCGGATACGAGCTCGATCTCGAACAGACCGCGGGTGCCCTCGGTCTGTCGTACTCCTCCGGCGCCTCCGGCACCAGCAGCCCGTTCATCCGTTCGCTCAACCGATGCGTGCTGTTCGGCGCCGCGCAACCGATCAGCGGCGGGCTAGCCGTGCGGCGACGGCTGCCACCGGTCGCGGCCAGGCAGCTGCAGCGGATGCCCGAGTACCTGCGCGCCACCCACGCCGCTTGGCGAGCCCGCAGCACCACGTCGGCCGACGACACCCGCCGCGCCCGCATCCTGGCGGAGGCGATGGTCAGTGCCGGCGACTCCGACGACTCCATCGAGCGGCAACTTCTGGGCCTCGGGGTACCACCTCACGCGGCGATGACCGTGGCCGGCGCGGTCACCGCCGGCGCGCCGCACACCGGCCCGCACACCGGCGCCGCGTGAGCATCGATGGTCAGCGGGCGAACGACGATGCCAGCTCGATCAGCAGTCGGGTGCCGTACCCGGTGGCCCCGCGCGACAGCCAGCCATCATCGGCGTCGGCGTCCATCGGGCCGGCGATGTCGAGGTGCGCCCACGGCGTGTCACCGACGAACTCGCTGAGGAACAGCGCAGCCGTGATGGCACCGCCGTAAGGACCGCCGACGTTCTTCATGTCGGCCACCTGCGAGTCGATCAACTTGCGGTACTCGCGGGCGAGGGGGAGCTGCCACAGCGGTTCGTCGCAGCGAGCACTGGCTGCCTTCACCTGATCGAGGAACGGCTGATCGGTGCCGAGCAACCCGGCGATCTTCGGCCCGAGCGCGGCCACGCATGCCCCGGTGAGGGTGGCGATGTCGACGATCGCGTCGGGCTTCGACTCGACGCCGAGGGAGAGGCCATCGGCGAGCACGAGCCGACCCTCGGCGTCGGTGTTGTGGATCTCGGCGGTCTTGCCGTTGCGGAAGGTGAGCACGTCGCCGAGCTTGAGCGCGCTACCGGATGGCATGTTGTCGGTGCACATCAGGTAGGCGGTGACAGCGGCCTTGCACTTCAACGCCTTCAGCGTCGTCATCATGGCGAGCACCGCCGCGGCGCCGCTCATGTCCATCTTCATCTTGGCGTGCATCGCGTCGGATGGCTTCAAGCTGATGCCTCCGGAGTCGTACATCACGCCCTTGCCCACGAGCACGAGGTGCCCGCTGGGGCGCCTCGGGGAGTAGGAGAGCCGGACCATTCGCGGCGGCTCGGTGCTGCCCTTGTTCACGCCGATCATGCCACCGCAGCCCATCGCCGCGAGCTGATCGGAGTTGAACACCTCCGCTGTGAGCCCGGCGGCGGCGGCGAGCGCCACGGCCCGCTCGGCGAGCATCCGGGCGGTGAGATGTGCGGGCGGCGTGTTGGCCAGATCGCGGGCGAGGCATGCGGCGCCACCGGTGATCGAACCGCGGTCGGCGCCGAGCCGCACCCCGGCAGATCGCTTGTCGCCGACCACCAGGCTCACCGTGGCGAGCGTGGAAGCACCCGTTGTGTCGGTCTTCAACCCGATGTAGCGATATGCGGCGAGCAGCACTCCTTCGGCCACCGCCTGCCCGGCCGACTTGGCGTCGACGCCCTCGACGTCGGCCAGTGAAGTGGAGACCGTGGTGTGCTTGCCGGCCGCGCGAACGAGCGCGGCCGCGGCGTTGCGGAGACCGTTGGCCGTGAGCGCCGAGGCTTCACCGAGACCGACCGCCACCAGCGTTGGACCAGCGGCGCCCGGCAGCACGAGCGTCTGACCAGCCTTGGCGTCGAATCCGTGGCCGATCAGCACCGAGCGGCTCATCCCCAGTTGACGCGGCACGGGGCCGGTGGCGAACACGGGAACTCCGATCACCTCGGACGTGCGGGGTGTTGACTTGACGATCTCGACGTGCACAGGCATGGCGAGCAGTCTGCCGGAAACGGCCCGCCGATACCGACTTCGCGCCATCGCAGCCGCCGCCGCAGCCGTCAGCGGGCGAGCTCGAGCTGCCGCTTCACCAGCGTGTCGCCGGCGTCGATGGCGGTGCGCCAGTTGGCCGACCGCACGGTGAGCGCCCAGAAGCCGACGGCAAGGCCGACTGCGCCGATCACGAACGCGGCGCGCAGACCGATCGCGTCGCCGATCGACCCGATCGTGAGGATCCCGATGCCGTACGACACACCCATGCAGGCCTGCATCATCGCCATCACCCGACCGCGGCTGTGCGGTGGCGCGTCGCGCTGCACGATCGCCGACGATGTGATGAACAGGGCTGCAGCACCAGATCCGAGGATGGCGGCCGCGATCGCAACGGCGAGCGCCGTTGGCGCCAGCGCATAGCCGACGAGGCTGACCGAGGTGACCGCAACGATCCCGACGAGGAGATCCGAGCGGCGCCGGACGACGGCGAGCATCGTGACCGCGATGCCGCCGGCGATCGCGCCGACACCTTGGGCCGAGCTGATCACTCCGGCCAATCCGGTACCGCCGCCGAACTCGGCGTTGGCAAAGATGGGGATCAGGCCCATGAACGGCACCATCGTGAGGTTGAACAGCACCAGCACCGCCACCCCGTGCCAGCAGCCGGGCGTGCTGCGCAGCGCCCGCCACCCGCCGACCAACCGTTCCGAGACCGAACCGTCGCCGCCGTGTGGAACGAACGAGCTGCGTAGGAGGCTCACCGCCGTGGCCAGTGCGAGGAAGCTGACCGCGTTGAACGCGATGGTCCACGATGGACCGACGGTGGCGACCAGCACCGTGCCCAGCAACGGCCCGATGATGCGGCCGCTGTTCCACGAGTAGACGCCGAGCGACACCATCGCCATCATCTCGTCAGCCGGTACCAGATCGGGCTGCATCGCCGCGTACGAGGGGGCGCCGAGTGCGCCGGAGGCGCTGCCGAGCAGGATGATCGCGGTGAGCACGAACGGATCGCGCACACCGAGGCCGAGAGTGGTAGCCAGCACACCGGTCATCAGGGCCTGCAACATCAAGGCCGAGGCGAAGACGCGGCGACGCTCGTAGCGGTCGGCAAGCAGGCCGCCCACCGGCGATGCGAGCCCCTGCGGCATGAACGTGGCGAGCGCAACCAACCCGGTTTTCACCGCCGAGCCGGTGTCGGCCGCGACGAGGCTGCCGACCACGATGAGCTGAACCCATGTGCCGATGTCGGACACGACGGCAGCACCCCAGAGGAGGCGAACCGATCGGTGTCGGAGTGGTCGGAAGGGATGGTTGCTCATGACAACTATCGATGGTATCGGCGCGCCGGCGCGGCGGCGTGACCCATTTTCGTGCCGCCCGTCTCAGCCTCCGCGCAGCGGTGCGATGACCCACCCGGCGAGCATTGGGAACCGTTCGCCCGACCCCGACGTAAGGACCGATCATGAGCCGAACCCGCAAGATCCTCATCGTCCTCCTCGCCGTCGGCGTTCTCGCGCTCGGCGGAGCGTTCGCCTGGATCGCCTTCCTCCGCGACGATGCTCCGCCGGCCCTCACCACATCCGACCTCGACGACGCCCTCGGTGGCGGCACCTCCAGCCCCGAATCAGCCCCCACCGCGCCCGCCGGCTCCGCACCGCAGTCGACCGGGCCGGACGCAACCGGGCCGGACGCAACGGCGTCGCCGAGCACCGCCGCGACCATCGGCTCCGCCGGCGGAGACGTGGCCGGCACCTGGACGATCTCGTCGGATTCCACGCTCGGCTACCGCGTGAAAGAGGTGATCGGCGGTCTCGACGCCGAAGGAGCAGGACGTACCAACGAAGTCACCGGGGCGCTCGTCATCGAGGGCACCACGGCTGTGTCGGCCGAGTTCACGGTCGAGATGGCTTCGATCAGCAGCGACTCCGGGCGGCGCGACAGCCAGTTCCGTGGCCGGATCATGTCGACCGATGAGTTCCCCACTTCGACTTTCGTGCTCACGTCGCCGATCGACTTCGGATCGATCCCCGCCGAGGGCACCTCGATCACCGCGCAGGCCACCGGCGACCTGACGCTGCGCGGCGTCACCCGAACCGTCACCTTCGAGCTGACCGCCAAGATCGAAGGCGGCCGGATCGGTGTGCTCGGCAACATCCCGATCCTCTTCTCCGACTACCAGATCCCGGATCCGTCGAACGCCGTCGCCACCGTGAAGGACAACGGGCTGCTCGAGTTCGTGCTCGTGTTCGATCGGTCCTGACGGCGGCGCGAGGTCGCCGGTTGCGGCAATGCCACGACCTCAGACGTGACTCGCCGGCTGCGACCGGAGCCACGCTTCGACGAGCGCCGCGTACCGGCCGCCGCGGGCCACGAGCTCGGCGTGGGTTCCCAACTCCACCAGGTGGGCGTGGTCGATCACCGCGATCCGGTCGGCACGCTGCACCGTCGACAGGCGGTGGGCAACGACGATCACCGTACGACCACCCATCAGTCGCTCCAGCGCACGCTCGACCACCGACTCTGTACCCGGGTCGAGGTTGCTCGTCGCCTCGTCGAGAACCAGCACGGCCGGATCCACCAACGCGGCGCGGGCGAGCGAGACGAGCTGGCGTTCGCCTGCCGACAGACGCGAGCCACGCTCGCGCACCTCGGTGTCGAGGCCCTCTGGCAGCTCCTCGAA
The DNA here is from genome assembly GCA_006515795.1 of Acidimicrobiaceae bacterium. Lineage (GTDB taxonomy): Bacteria > Actinomycetota > Acidimicrobiia > Acidimicrobiales > Ilumatobacteraceae > VFMC01. The sequence continues at coordinate 11,816 of VFMC01000007.1, forward strand.
GCGCTCCAGCACGCCGATCGCGGCGAGGGCCTCGACGACGTCGTCGTTCGTGGCCCCCGGTCTGGCGACGCGGATGTTGTCGAACACCGTGCCACCGAACAGGAAACCCTCCTGCGGCACCACGACGATGCAGCGGCGCAGCGAACCCATCGACGCCAACCGGAGGTCGACATCGCCGAACGTGATACGCCCTGCCGTTGGGTCGTACAACCGCGACAACAACTTGGCCACGGTGCTCTTCCCGGCGCCCGTCGGACCCACCAGCGCCAACCGCTCCCCAGGCGCGATCGACAGCGCCAGCCCGACGAGGGCCGGTCGGGTGGAGCCGTCGTAGGCGAAGGTCACGTCGTGAGCCGCAAGCACGCCGCTGGCCGGCAGGTCGACGGGATGCGGATGTTCGGCGACGTCGGGTTCGGCGTCGATGAGCTCGTACAGCTTGTGCAAGGAGGCCGCTGCAGCCTGCACGGTGTTGTAGAGCTGCGACAGCTGCTGCACCGGATCGAACAGGTTGGCGAGGAGCAGCACGAAGGCTGCGACCGTTCCCACCGAGATGGCGTCGCGATGGGCGAGCCAGCCACCGACTCCAACCACCAGTGCCACGGAGAACACGCCGACGAACTCGACGAGGCCGAAGTACCACGTGCTGATCGCCACCGAGTGCTTGT
>VFMC01000007.1:12511-16812 GCA_006515795.1 Acidimicrobiaceae bacterium
TGTGTGAGTCGTACAGCGCCCGATTGGACAAGACGAAGCGCCGGGTCTGCTCGGCCTCACGCCCGTACGCCTGAATGACACGGACCCCGACGATTCCCTCCTGCAACGCGGAGAGGTTCTGCCCCACCTTGTCGCGCACATCGAGATAGGCGTGATTCGACAGTCGTTGGAAGCGCACCGACGCCGCCGCGAGCACCGGCAGGACCAGCATCACGGTGAGCAGCAACTGCCAGCTCATCGCGCTCATCACCACGAGTGTGACCAAGAGCAACAAGCCGGCGCTCACGAACTGGAGCAGGCCCCACTGGATGAGCTCCCCCATGCTCTCGATGTCGGCGGTCATCCGGCCAACCAGCACGCCGGCCTTGTTGCGATCGAAGAACGCCATCGATTGAGCCTGCATCCGGTCGAACACCCGGAGCCGAAGCTCGCGCAAGAAGCCTTCCCCCGCCGCGTTGATCGCGAAGTACTGCTGCCGGCCGACCAGGTAGTTGACGACCACCACGACGACGTAGATGGCGACGCAGGTGTTGAGCACCGACGCGTTCCCGGCCTTGATGCCGCGATCGGTCGCCACCGACACGAGCACCGGCCCGGCCACGGTGCACAGCGTGGACGCCACGACGAACGCCATCGCCGCCCAGATCTGCCGGCGGTAGGGATGGGCGAACTCGAGCGACCGGCGCAGCACCGTTCGGGTCTGGGTGCGATCGAGCCGGTCCTCGTCGCTGACCGCGCCAGAGGCCCACATCGTCAGCCGACCACCTGATCGGGCACGACCGCTTCCGGCAGCGGTGCTTCCGGCAGCGGTTCCTCCGGGATCGTTTCCTCGTCGTGCTCGGCCCATGCGGCGAGCACCTGCCGGTAGCGCTCGCTGGAGGCGAGCAACTCCTCGTGCGTGCCGCGGGCAGCCACGCGGCCCCCGTCGACCAGGACGACGGAGTCGGCCAAGGCGATTGTGCCCGGGCGATGGGCGATGACGATGGTGGTGCGGTCGGCCATCACGGTGGCCATCGCCTCGCGGATCTCGTGTTCCTTCGAGGGATCGACGGCGCTCGTCGCGTCGTCGAGCACGAGCACGCGGGGGTCGGCGAGGATTGCGCGGGCGATGGCGACACGCTGCCGCTGCCCTCCGCTGAGAGAGAACCCGCGCTCGCCGATGATGGTGTCGTAGCCGTACGGCAACGCGCTCACGAAACCGTCGGCGCCCGCCAGCGTCGCCGCCCGCTCGATGTCGTGACGCCCTGCCCCCGGCCTCGCGAAGGCGATGTTGGCCGCGACGGAGTCGTTGAAGAGGAACGTGTCCTCGAACACGATCCCCACTGCGTGGCGCAGTTGATCGAGCGCCAGGGAGCGGACATCGACGCCGTCGATCTCGATCGCCCCGCTGTCCACGTCGTAGAAGCGGGTGAGCAGGCGAACGATCGTGGACTTGCCGCTCGCGGTCTCACCGACGATGGCGACCGATCCTCGCGGCGCCACATCGAGGTCGAACCCGTCGAGCACCAGGGCCGCCGGGTCGTAGCCGAACGTGACGTCGCGGAAGCGAACCCCACCGGTGTGCGCTCCGCCAGGAAGCTGCTGAGGACGCTCGGGATCGGCGATCGGAGCAGCGCAGCCGCGGCTCGCTGCCCGAACGCCACGGTCATGCCCAAGTTGCGCAGCGGGAACACGAGCAGGGCGATGTACTGCATGAACTCGAGCATCTGGCCGTAGGTCATCGAGCCGTCGAGGACGCGGTGCCCTCCGAGGCCGAGCACGGCGATCAGGCCCAGGTTCGGGAGCAGGTCGAGCGCAGGGAGGAACGAGCTGCGCACCTTCGCGGCCTGCAGCGCCACCTCGCGAATGTCGTCTGCCTCGACGCGCAACTTGTCGGCCTGCACTCCCTCGGCCCCGAAGCCCTTCACCACGCGCACACCCGACACCGACTCCTCGACCACGGTCGCAAGTCGGGCTTGCTTGGCCTGCACCGCGAGCACCGCAGGGTGGATCCGCCGCGAGAAGCGTTGGGCGAGAACGTTGACCAGCGGCAGTGGCGCGAGGGCGACGACCGCGAGCAGCGGCTGCGAGGTGAACAGCACGACCACCACCGCGCTCACCATTGCCAGGTTGGATGCGGTTATCGGGATCATCACCACGAACCCCTGGATCTGCATCAGGTCGCTCGAGGCCCGGCTCATCAGCTGGCCGGTCTGCATCCGGTCGTGGTAGCCGACGTGGAGTCGCTGGATGTGCTCGAACAGCTGCTCGCGCAGCAAGGTCTCGGTGTAGCGACTCTCGCGGAACGCGAGCCAGCGGCGCCAGCCGGCGAACGTACCCGCGATCAGCGCGGCCGCGGCGATCATTCCCGCCCAGAACCACAGCGACTCGTTGCCGAGCACCCCCCGGTCAACGGCGACGCGGGTGAGTCGGGGTACCGCCACCTTGCCGGCGCTCCACAGCAGACCCACGACCACACCGGCAACGAGGCCCCGCCGCTGCTGGCGGAGCACACCACGCAGCAGGGGCCAACCGCTGCGTGCCGGCGCGTCCGCCTCCGTGACCCCCACCTCGGCGACACTACCCGCGGCCTTCAGATCACATCGTCGGCCGTCGCGATCCACGAGGACACGCCGAGGACACGGGCCATGGCACTGATCGGGTGCCGCGGACGACTTCATGTCATGTTGGAGCAAGCAGCGCGTGGAGACGGTGGGCCGCGGCCGGCATTGCCCGAGCGTTCCTCTAGATTCCGCCTATGAACTTCGTCGCTTGGATCGTTGTCGGCCTCGTCGCCGGTCTGCTGGGTAGGTGGATCGTCCGCGATGACCGCGCCGGCTGCCTGTACACCCTGGCCATCGGCGTGCTCGGCGCGCTAATCGGCGGGGGGCTGATGCAGTGGTCCGGCCGTGATGGCATCGACGAGTTCAGCATCCGCTCGATGCTGGTGGCCGCGCTCGGCGCGGTGCTGCTGCTGCTCGTGCTGCAGGCCGTCGGTTCTCGAGGGCGGTCCCGGCGCGGATGAGACGCCGAGCCGTTCGGCGAGCGACGCCGTTCAGCCGCCGGCCGGTGAGGTGAGCAGGTCGCGCACCCGATCCTTCGGCCGACCGATGATCGCGGTGCGGCCACGCACCACGACAGGTCTTTGCAGCAGTTGCTTGTGCTTCACCAACAGCGAGATCACCTGGTCGCGCGTCGTCACATCGACTTCGGTGACACCGAGCTTGGCCCAGAGGCCGTCGCGCCGGACGAGGTCGGTGACCGGATCCTCCAACTTGTCGATGATGTCGCCGAGCGTCGCCGCATCGGGCGGTGTCTTCAGGTAGAGCACGATCTCGGCCGAGACACCCAACTCCTCAGCAATGCGCACGGCATTGACCGACGAGTTTCAATTCGGGTTGTGATAGATGGTCACGCCGTCTGCATGTGGAGCCACGGCAGCATCGTAGATGGCGTAACCGGAGACGGCCGTCACCCGCAGACGCGATCCGTGTCAGACCCCCGCCCTACGCTCGACATCGGCTTCCCCCGCCCACTGCTCCAAGTGCCTCGGAGGTCGCCATGTCGCGCCATCACACCGTTGCTCGCATTCCGCGTGCCCATCTCGACCCGATCGGCAGTGCCGATGAGGCGCTGGCGTTGATCTCCGCGGCAATCGCCCACCCGCTCGAACACGAGACCGTTGCCGTGCTGCTCGACGAGGCCCGCTGCGGGGGCACCATCACGGTGGTCACCGGCACCGACAACCCCGACGCGATCTTCGATGTCGTCGAGGTCATGGGCATGGCCGCGCTGTCCGAACCGTCGGTCACCTCGCTCCTCGTCGCCTCGGTCAGGCCACGCGGTGCCACCCTGCCCGGCGACGTCGACCGTTGGCTCGAAGCCAGTGCCACGGCCGACACGTTCGGCCTCGAGCTGCTCGAGTGGTTCGTCATCGGCCCCGCCGGCCCGGAGTGCCCCCGCGATCTCATCGGCGAGCCTCCGCGGTGGTGACCACCACTCGGCTCAGCTCCCGACGCGCCGCTCAGCTGCACTCAACCGCAGCCCGGCGGCCCGCAGCCGGCGCACCAGTTCGCGGCTCGGCGTGGCGACCGCCCCAGCGACCACGAGCTCGCCGTAGTACTCCTCCGGCACGTCGTAGTGGTCGCCGTGGAACCCTCGCCGGGGAATGCCCGCTGCATCGGCGAACTGGTGCAACTCGTCCAAACTCGTGTCACTCACCAGATGCGACCACTTCTGGCCCCTGAACCACCACAGCGGTTCATCGATCAACACGGTCACGTCGCCAGCCTCACACGAGGCACGGGGTCGTGTCACGTCTC
>VFMC01000007.1:16819-21725 GCA_006515795.1 Acidimicrobiaceae bacterium
CAGCCTCACACGAGGCACGGGGTCGTGTCACGTCTCGTACGCTCGCGCTCGTGCGCACGCTCGTACCAGCTCGGTCCGTCCCCGCCGCGATCACAGTCGGCGCGCCGTGACCGCGCCGGAGATCGAGATCCGGCGTGCCTGGCATCGGCTGATCGGCGACCGCCACGATGCCGCGCTCGAAAACCTGTTCACGCTGCATCGACAGCCGCATCGGCGCTATCACACGGCCACGCACGTGATGTGGGTGCTCCGTCACATCGACGACATCGCGCCGAGCTGCGACGTGCTCGACATCGGCACAGTGCGGGCCGCGGCCCTCTTCCACGATGCCGTCTACGACCCGCTGTCGACCACCAACGAACACGACAGCGCGAAGCTCGCCGACGCGGTGCTCGCCGGCGTTGGTTTCAGCAGCGCCCGTCGCGGCGCGGTGCATCGTCTGATCCTCGGCACCGCCCATCGTCCTGGATCGACCGTGGCCGATGTCGACGAGCAGGTGCTGGTCGATGCCGACCTCGCCATCCTCGGCAGCGCTCCTGCCGAGTACACGGCCTATGCGACGGCCGTCCGGGCCGAGTTCGCCCACCTGCGCGGCGACGACTGGCGTCGCGGTCGCAGCGCGTTCCTACGCGGTGTGCTCGGCACCCCCGCCATCTTCCACACCCACTACATGGCCACGCGTCGCGAGGCCCGAGCCCGAGCCAACGTGGCGGCAGAGCTGGCGGCGCTCGAAACCGATCAGTGACGACACCCACATGCCGACCCGCATCCACCTGTGGCCGGCTGCGGTGGCGCGCCGGTAGGCGTGCTCCCGTTCGCTCCGACGCTGGCGAACATCGACAGCAAGCGCATCGAATCGACGTGCCCGGCCGAGCACTCGGCGGGCTGGCTCGCTTCGCTCATCGGGCGACGACGTTCGAACGTCTCGTCGCAGGTGCGGCATCGGTATTCGTAGAGCGGCATCGCTGCCAGTGTAGGTCCACCCGCGTGCTTGACTGGTGGCCGTGACCGAGATCGTGACCATGCCGGCGCGCACCGACCCAGACCTCGACACCGAACGCGTCGCCCAGACCGGTGAGCCGGTCGCGGCACACATCGTCAAGACCGAGCCCGGCGAGAGCGCCGCGGCGAAGGTGCTCGAGGCGCGCATCTACGGCACTCCGCTCGAAGCGCTGTGCGGGTTCGTGTGGGTACCGAGCCGAGATCCGAAGCAATTGCCACTCTGCGAGGACTGCAAGTCGATCTACGAGATGTACCGGGTGTTCAACGACGGCCTCAACGACCGTCCGTCGGAGTGACCGACCGAGCGATCCACCGAGCGTCCGATCCACTCGATCCACTCGATCCGCTCGATCCGCTCGATTCGCCCAGAGACGGCGACGGTGGCCTGAGGATCCGCGAGGCGGTGCGTGCGTTGATCATCGGCCCGGATCGACGCGTTCTGCTGGTGCGCTTCGAGTTTCCCGACAACGGGCGCCGGTGGGCGCTGCCCGGTGGTGGGCTGGAGCCGGGTGAGAGCCATGTCGATGCCCTCCGCCGCGAGCTCGTGGAGGAAGTCGGGTTGCACGACTGCACGATCGAGCGCCAGATCTGGACCCGCCTGCACGTCGTTCCGTTCATCGACGGTCGCTACGACGGGCAACGCGAGCACATCTACCTCGTTCGTGCGCCCGCCTTCGATCCCGAACCAACGCTCACATGGGACCAGCTGAACGCCGAGTACGTGTTCGAGCTGCGCTGGTGGACGCTCGACGAAATCGTCGCCAGTGACGAACGATTTGCGCCGGAAGCATTCGGCGTCCATCTGCACGCCCTGCTCCTCCACCCGTTGCTCCCCGGCGATCCACCGAATCCACCCGTCGACGTCGGCGTCTGACGCGTAACCTGCGGCCATGCCAGACCCGTCCACCATCGCCGCGTTCGCCGCAGCGTCGATCCTGTTGCTGGTGATTCCCGGCCCGGCAGTCGTCTACATCCTCAACCGCAGCGTGAGCGACGGCCGTCAGGTTGGTCTTGCCGCGGTGGCTGGGCTCGAGCTCGGCAACCTCGTTCACGCGCTCGCCGCGGCCGCCGGTCTGTCTGCCGTGCTGGCCACCTCGGCCACGGCGTTCAACACCGTGAAGTGGTTGGGCGCCGCGTACTTGGTGATCGTGGGTGTGCGCACGCTGTTGCGGCCGGCAGCTCCGATCGACACCGACCGGCCCGGCGTGAGCCCGCGGCGGGCGTTCGCCCAGGGCGTTGTCGTGAACGTCTTGAACCCCAAGGTGGCGCTGTTCTTCCTGTCGTTCCTGCCGCAGTTCATCGACCCGGCCCAGGGACACGTCACCACGCAGGCGCTGGTGCTCGGGCTCGTCTTCGTGGCGCTCGGATGCATCAGCGATGGCACGTACTCGCTACTCGCCAGCAGCCTGCGGCACGTTCTGCTGCGTGGTCGGGCCCTGCCGATCGTGCGTCGGTGGGTGGCTGGAACCGTGTTCGTCGGTCTCGGCCTGGTGGCTGCCACCGCGTCAGCCGGCAACGCCGGCGCAACCAACGGCTGACCGCCTACGAGACCGCCTGCGAAAGATCTGGGCCGATTCCGTCTCGGTAGCCGCAAAATCCTCGGCCCAGATCTTCACGGCCAGATCTTCACGGCCAGATCTTGACGGGAGCCGGGTCAGCGGAAGTCGCGGCTGGCGGTGCTGGCCGGCACGGGCAGCGGCACCAGCTGTTCTGCCACCACGTTCACCACTCCCTCGCTGCGCTCGAGGCGACCGCGGATGAGCAGTGCCGGCGCGTCGCGGGCGACGGCTCGGTGACGGGCCCAGCACCCCTTCGAGATGACGATGTTGATCAGACCGGTCTCGTCCTCGAGGTTCATGAACGTGGTTCCCTGCGCGGTCATCGGTCGTTGCCGGTGCGTGACCACCCCCGCGACCAGCACCCGCGAGCGCGGCTCGGCCTGATGAAGATCGACCGCCGTGACAACACCGCGTTCGCGCAACGCCGAACGCAAGAACTGCGTGGGGTGCCCGGTTGGGGCCACCCCGGTGGACCACAGGTCGGCCACCGCCGTCTCCACCGCGTCCATGCCCGGCAGGGGTGGCGCGGCGACACCGGTGACGATGCCCGCGAGCCGGTCGGGACGCGACTGCACCGCGGCACCCACGTGCCACAGCGCCGCTCGCCGCTCGCTGCCGAAGCACTCGGTGAACACTCCAGCGGTGGCGAGCGCTTCGAGTTGGGTCTGTGAGAGCTGTGGCACCTCACGAACCAGGTGCTCGATCGAGCGGTAGGGGCGGCCGCGCTCGATCAGCTCGGCGAGCTCGGCACCGATGCCGCGCACCGATCCGATGCCGAGCCGCACCGACACTCCCCCGACCGATTCGGCGCACGGTTCGAGGGTCGCCCGCGCCAGCGATGCGTCGAGGTCGGGGGTGCGCACCACCACCCCATGGCGGCGCGCATCTTGCACCAACGAGTGCGGACTCCAGAACCCCATCGGCTGAGCGTTGAGCAGCGCTGCACAGAACGCGGCCGGCTCGTGGAACTTGATCCACGACGACGCGTACACCAGGTACGAGAAGCTCACGCTGTGGCTCTCGGGGAAGCCGTAGTTGGCGAAGGCCGCCATCTTCATGAAGATCTGATCGGCCACGTCGCCGGTGATGCCTCGTTCGGCCATGCCCTCGTAGAGCCGTACCTTCAACTTCTCCATCCGCGCCCGGCTGCGCTTGGACCCCATCGCCTGCCGGAGCTGATCGGCCTCGCTGGGCGTGAACCCGGCCACATCGATGGCCATCTGCATCAGTTGTTCCTGGAACAGCGGCACGCCCAGCGTCTTGCCCAGGGAGTTCTCGAGCAGCGGATGCAGGTAGGTGACGGGCTCTTGGCCGTTGCGGCGACGGATGTACGGGTGCACCGAACCACCCTGGATGGGGCCGGGGCGGATGAGTGCCACCTCCACCACCAGGTCGTAGAAGCGGCGTGGCTTGAGCCGCGGCAAGGTGGCCATCTGCGCCCGGCTCTCGATCTGGAACACGCCCACGGTGTCGGCCCGGCACAACATCGCGTACACGTCGTCTTCTTGCGGGATGGTGGCCAGATCGACCTCGTAGCCGCGGTGCTGGCGGATGAGATCGACGGCGTAGTGCAGCGCGCTGAGCATGCCGAGGCCGAGCAGATCGAACTTCACCAACCCCGCCGCGGCGCAGTCGTCCTTGTCCCACTGCAGCACGCTGCGCTTGTGCATCCGGGCCCACTCCACCGGGCACACCTCGATGACCGGCCGGTCGCAGATGACCATGCCACCGGAGTGGATGCCGAGATGGCGCGGCGCGTCTTCGATCTGGGTGGCCAGCTCGATCACCGAGGCGGGGATGTCGTGATCGACGGATCCGTCGGGTCGGCGCTGCGCCGCGGTGGCTGCCACGTTTCCCCACCCGTCCATCTGCTTGCTCCACGCATCCTGTTGCCCTGGCGCGAAGCCGAGCACCCGAGCCATGTCGCGCACCGACGACCGCGCCCGGTAGGTGACGACGTTGGCCACCTGGGCCGTGTGGTGGCGCCCGTAGCGCTGGTACACGTACTGGATCACCTCCTCGCGGCGGTCGCTCTCGATGTCGATGTCGATGTCGGGTGGCCCGTCACGCTCGGGCGACAGGAACCGCTCGAACAGCAACCCGAGCGACACGGCATCGGCTTTGGTGATGCCGAGCGCGTAGCAGGCGGCGCTGTTGGCCGCGCTGCCGCGACCCTGGCAGTAGATGTCGGCCCGGTTGCAGAACTCGACGATGTCCCACACCACCAGGAAGTAGCCGGCGAAACCAAGCCCTTCGATGACGTCGAGCTCGTGATCGATGATGTGCCACGCCCGGGCCCGAACGGACAGATCTTCGTCGGGCGCCGGGCGGGCGCCGTACCGGCG
>VFMC01000356.1:0-3485 GCA_006515795.1 Acidimicrobiaceae bacterium
GCTGTTCGCCGACGTGAATGGCTCGATGGCGATCCTCGACGGGATGGACCCCGACCTCGCTCACCAGGTGATGGACCCGGCCCTCAACCTGATGATCGCCGCCGTCAACCGGTACGGGGGATACGTGGCCCAGGCACCTGGCGACGGCGTGTTCGCGCTGTTCGGTGCCCCCATCGCCCACGAAGACCATGCTCGTCGCGCTCTGTACGCGGCGCTGAGCATGCAAGAACAGATGGCGGAGTACGGGAAGCGCTTGCTGAGCGAGGTGGGTCTCCCGCCGCTGCAGATCCGCGTCGGCATCAACACGGGAGAAGTTGTCGTTCGATCGATCCCCACCGGCGACCATCGTGTCGACTACAGCCCCATCGGCCATTCGACAGGACTTGCCTCGCGGATCGAGAACCTCGCTGCGCCCGGCTCGGTCCTCGTGAGCGAGTCCACCTACCGGCTGACGGAGGGGTTCTTCGAGTTCAACTGCCTCGGGCCGATCCCGATGAAGGGTGTCAGCGACCCGATCACCATCTACGAGGTCACCGGGATCGGGCCGCTGCGCACCCGGCTGGAGGTGTCGGCCAAGCACGGACTGGCACGCTTCGTCGGCCGGCAGCCCGAGCTGAAACGGATGACGTTGCTGCTGGAACTGGCCGAAGCCGGGCAAGGCCAGATCGTGGCCGTGAGCGGCGAAGCCGGCGTCGGCAAGTCGCGGCTGTGCCACGAGTTCAAGGCGATCGGCTCACATCGGTGCCGGGTGCTCGAATGCGCTTCCGACTCGTACGGCAAGGCCTTCCCCTACCTGCCACTCATCGACATGCTGAAGAACTACCTCGCCATCAGCGCCGACGATGACGACAGGCGGATCCTCGAAAAGACAACCGGCCGGGTGCTCGCCCTGGACCGCGGCCTCGACGACACGATCCCGTTCCTGCTGGCGATACTCGGCGCGGCCGACCCTTCGTCGCGCCTCGATGGCATGGACCCCGGCATTCGCCGCCGACGAACCTTCGACGCGATTCAACGACTGTTCCTCCGCGAGGCGGAGAACCAACCGCTGCTCATCGTGTGCGAAGACCTGCACTGGGTTGATTCGGAGACGCAGAGCTTCTTGACCACGTTCGCATCACGCGTCGAACACTCGCCGGTTCTGCTGCTCGTGAACTACCGGCCCGACTACCACCCGGCCTGGGACGCGGCCACATCACACAGCACGCTGCGGCTCAACGCACTCGATCGCGACGACGCCACCGCCCTCCTCGACAACCTGCTCGGCGACGACGCGGCCCTCGGCCCGCTGAAGCAGCTGATCATCGACACGACTCAGGGCAACGCCTTCTTCATCGAGGAGTACGTGCACACGTTGTTCGACAACGGCGTCCTCGAACGTACCGAGGATCGACCACTCGACGGCGCCGGCGGTGGAGACGTCGTCGTGCGCAAGGATCTGTCGACCATCGAGATGCCGTCCACCGTGCAGGGCGTGCTCGCCGCCCGCATCGATCGCCTCGAGCCCGAAACGAAGGCGTTCCTGCAGATGCTCGCCGTGCTCGGAGCCTCCTCACCACTACGGCTCATCGAACAGATGGCGCGAGTGTCCGCGGCCGAGGTGCAATCGGTGCTGACCACCTTGATCAGCACCGAGTTCATCTACGAACAACCCGCCTACCCCGATGTCGACTACGTGTTCAAGCACGCCCTCACGCGCGAGACGGCATACAACGAACTGCTCGGCGATGCCCGTCGCAGCCTCCACACGCGGGCCGCCCAAGCCGTCGAGACGCACTACAGCGATCGCATCGACGACCACTGCAGTGAGCTGGCCCACCACTACGCGGTCAGCGACAGCCCTGGCAAATCGGTCGACTTCCTCCGGCAGGCCGGGCAACAAGCGATGCAACGCTCGGCGTACCCCGCCGCGGTCGAACACCTCCAGCGCGCCCTGTCGTTGCTCGGCGGCATCGCCGACCCCGTTGAGCGCGACGAGCGAGAACTTCAGCTCCAATCGATGCTCGGCTCGGCGCTCTCGGCCACCAGCGGGTTTGCCGTGCAGGAGGTGGCGGAGGCATTCGAGCGTGCCCGCGAGCTGTGTGGCGAAGGTACCGACGCAGCCGATCTGGTGCGGGTGCTCGCCGGATTGGGCCTGCTGTACATCAACCGTGGCGAGCTCGGCCTCGCCAAGGCCGTTGGAGAGGAGCTCCTCGAGCTGGCCGCGGAGCGCGGCGACGAGTTGCTCCTCGTCGCCGGTCACGAAGTGATCGGCCTGGCCGAGTTGCGGATCGGGGCGCTGTCGAGCTGCACCAGGAACCTGTCGATCGCGGTCACGGCGTATGCCGACCACGTTCGCAGCAACGGAGCCGGCGCGCTGGGGCGCAACCCAGCTGTGTCGTGCGGCGGGTTCGGCGCGATGGCGCGATGGCTCCTGGGATTCCCCGACCAGGCCGTCACCGAGGTCGGCGACGCGTTGTCCGCCGGCTACTCGGCCACCCCGAAGCAGCCGTTCAACCTCGGCTACGCGCTGCTGTCGTCGGTGTGGTTGCACCAGTTCCGCGGTGAGTCGACGATCGTCCTGCACGGGTTCCCGGTGTGGTACGCACATGCGCTCGTGCTCCAAGGCTGGGCGGAGACGATCGAGGGTGAGCCGGCAGACGGCGTCGCGATGATCGACCAAGCGCTGAGCGCATACGACGCGACCGGCGCCGTCGTGTGGCGCCCGCTGTTCATGTTGCTGCACGGTGAGAGCCTCCATCGCGCCGGCCGGCTGAGCGAGGCCGTCGCCGTCGTCGATCACGCGTTGGACATCGCCGGGTCGATGATCGGCTACTGGTGGTCGGCCGAGTTGAACCGGCTCCGCGGCGAGCTGATGCTCATCCAGAGGCCCGACGATCGGGACGCCGCCGAGCGATGCTTTCGGCACGCGATCGACCTCGCCGCCGCCCAGGACGCGAAATCGCTGGAGCTGCGAGCAGGCACGAGCCTCACCAGGCTCCAACTCGACCGCGGCGACACGGCGGCCGGTGCGGGGCTCACCGCGTGCTACGAGTGGTTCGCCGAGGGGTTCGGCACCGCCGACCTCGTTCGCGCCAGAGCGCTCCTCGACCAGGTCGGCTACCAAGGCCCCGCCGGCAATCGCCCCGCTGAAAATCGCCACGAGGGCAACCGAAGCATCACTGACGACGTGCGGCCGATCATCGAGACACTCGACCAGTTCTGCGGCCGGTCCGACGTCATCGCCGTGGTGCGAAGCGCACGGGCATCAGCGTTGCAACAGCTCGATGCAGCGCCGCAGCGGGGCGCCGTGTCGGTGACCGTAGATCTCACCAGCTTCGGCACTGGGGTGCCGCGCGAGGCACGCAGCATGCGAGTGGTCATCGGCCGGGGCGTCAACGAAGGGCGCAACGAGCGGCACGCCAACAGCGAGCAGTACCTGCTGGTGCTCGATGGCCCAGTGCACACCCACGTCGAGATCGACGGCGAGTGGCGCGTCGATCGCT
>VFMC01000356.1:3526-4033 GCA_006515795.1 Acidimicrobiaceae bacterium
CCCTCACGACACCCCGCCGGCGGCGAGCCGTCGGTACAGCGCGAGGTGCGCGGAGGCGACGTCGTGCAGCGTCCAGGCGTCGGCTCGCCGGCGCGCGTTGGCTGCCAACGACGCTCGTAGATCGGGGTCGGCGGCCAGCTCGGCAAGCGCGGCGCCCAATGCCTCGGGATCGCCCGGTGGCACCACTCGGCCGACCGAGGGGTTGACCAGCTCGGGGACGCGCCCCACGGCCGTGGCTACCACAGGTACACCGAGGGCCAACGCCTCCATCACGACCAGCGGCTGACCCTCGTAGTCGCTCGCGACCACGAGCACATCGGCGCCGGCGATCACTTCGAGCACGTCGACCGTGGGCGGGTGGAACACGACGGCCTGTCCGATTCCCAGCTCACGGGCGAGCTCCTGGTGGCGCTCCAGATCTGGTCCATCGCCTACCGCGATCAGTCGCAGCGGCGCACCGCGATCGCGTGCGGCCCGCACGGCGTGCAGCAGGTTCGGGTAGTTCTT
>VFMC01000357.1:0-1593 GCA_006515795.1 Acidimicrobiaceae bacterium
GTGTCCGGGTGGGGTTCCTCGGCGCTGGGCTGATCGCCACCTACCACTCCAAGAGCCTTCGTCGCAGCGGCGTGGAAGCGAGCCACTCGGTGTTCCGGGCCGGCGTGTTCGACGTGGACCGCGACCGGGCAGCCGCCTTCGCCGCCGCTTCGGGGCACGCGGTGTGCTCCAGCGAGGACGAGGTGCTCGACGAGTGCGACGCCGTGTACATCTGCACGTGGACCAGCGAGCACGCCCGGCTGGTAGCCGAGGCGGCGGCTCGCGGTCTCGCCATCTTCTGCGAGAAGCCGCTGGCCGTCGACCTCGCCACGGCAACGTCGATGACCGAGGTGGTCCGCGGCGCCGGGGCGATCAACCAGGTCGGCCTCGTGCTGCGCCGCTCGGCCGCGTACAACTGGGCCAAGCACCTGATCGACGACCCCGCCGCCGGCCGGGTGATGACCGTCGTCTTCCGCGACGACCAGTTCATCCCGATCCAGGGCCACTACGCCTCCACGTGGCGCGCCGATCGCAGCCTCGTGGGCGCCGGCACGCTGCTGGAGCACAGCATCCACGACGTCGACATGCTCCGGTTCCTCATCGGAGATGTGGCCAGCGTCAGCGCGCACACCGCCAACTTCCACGGCCACGACGGCATCGAGGACGTCGCCAGCGCCACCCTGGTGTTCGCCTGCGGCGCGCTCGGATCGCTCACCAGCGTCTGGCACGACAACCTCGCCCGTCCTAGCCTGCGGCGCGTCGAGGTGTTCTGCGAGCGCCGCCACATCGTGATCGAGGGTGACGACTGGTACGGCCCCGTGCACTGGACCGACGCCGACGGCAGCACTGGGTCGCTCGACGGCGACGCCATCGTCGCAGCCGTCGAACCGCTGCTCGATGGCTCGATGAACCCCGACGGTGAGTTCGTGCGCAGCATCGTCGACCGGCGGCCCGCCCACCCCGATTTCGAGACCGCGCTCGCGGCCCACCGCATCGTCGACGCGATGTACCGCTCGGCGGCAGCGCTCAGCACGCCCGCGACCCCCGTGACGGCCGATGAGTGATACCTGGCGTGCCGTCGAGATCGCCGCCACCGACACCCACCCCGTGCGGCTCGCGGTGCTGCGCGCCGACACGCCCACCAAGCAGGTTTCCTTCGCCGAGGACGAATGGCCTGGCGCAGTCCACCTCGGCGTTTTCGACGGTGAACGACTCGTCGGCATCAGCTCCTGGATCCCGCGCGAGCTCGCCCAGCGGCCGGGCACACCGGCGTTCCAGTTGCGCGGGATGGCCACCTTGACGGCCCATCAAGGTCGCGGTGTCGGCGCCACTCTCGTGCGGGCCGGAATCGCCCACGCCGATGCGCATGGCGCCCAGACGGTGTGGGCCAACGCCCGCGACGCGGCACTGGGGTTCTACCTGGCCCATGGATTCGTGGTGATCGGTGACGGATTCGTCGACGAGACCACGCAGCTGCCGCACCATCGAGTCGTCACCGACTGGTCGCGCTGACGATTTCCGATCGGGGAATCGCAGCACACCACAGTGCGAGGCATGCCCCTCGCCGACGCAGAATCCCTCCGCGGCCGAGCCCGATCGCTGCGACTGTACGGC
>VFMC01000357.1:1650-4190 GCA_006515795.1 Acidimicrobiaceae bacterium
CACCTCGAGGCACTCCGGCGCGCGATGCGTCGAGCCGTCGACGAGCTCGGCGACCGGCGCTGCGCCGACCCGCTGGCCCTCGATGCGATGCGCGTCGCGTCGGCGGTGCGCACGGGTCTGCAGACCGAGTGGCTGCCCCTGCTCGACGGCATCCTCGGGTGCGTTGCCCTGGAGCAACGAAGCCCGGTGTGGCTCAGCTCGAGCGACCTCCGCAACGTCGTGCTGCTGCACGCGCAAGCGGCAGGTTGGCAGATCCTCACCGACCCGCTGAACGGCTCGCTCTCGGCCCCGATCACCGAGGCCGAGGCACGGGCGATCGCCACAGCCTTGGCCGACGAGGACCTCGACGATCTGCTCCACAGCGACGCCGAGATCGTCTGGCTCACGGCAGCGATGACCACGATCGGCACCAGCCCCACGCTCGCCACGGCGTTCACCGACGCGTTCGGCGGCGCGTTCGGCGGCGACGCGGCGTGGGCCGCCCTGCTCGACCACCTCGGCCTCGAACGTGCCGGGTGGGCCGACCGATTGTCGCGGGACCCGAACGATGAGCGGGCGACCACCCGGATGCGCGTGCTCGACCAGGCGATGGCCGCGCTCGCGGCGATCTACGCCGCCGGCCCACACGAGGGTCACCGCGGCTGGTACCCGACCGTGACGCAGCACATCGAGCCCTACACCGCGGCGCTGCTCGTCGGCCACCTCGATCTCGGCCGCGAGATGCTCGCCGCCGTCGCCCACGATCTGCTCCGGCGCTGGTACGACGCGCCGTTCGGCGTGCTCTGGGTCGACCAGCACTACGCGGGAGACAACGCCGCCGACCTGCTGTTCGCGCTGCTCGTCGCCGAGCCGGGTGCGCCAACCGCGTTCCTGCGGCGCGCGGCCGAACGGCCCGAGCTCGTGCTGTTGACCGCACAGTACGACCACAACGTGAAGGCACTGCTGCTTGCCGGAACCAGTCCTGAACACATCGACCCCGCCGATGCCGGCCGGGTCATCGTGCCGATCATCGACGCGTTGCGCGCTCCCGGCTGGCAGTACGCGGCCGGCCACGATGGCTTCACCCGCACCGCCCCCGCGATCATCGGCAGCGTCATCGCTCCTTGGTTGTTGCAGTTCGGACCTCGTGCGTCGCAGTGGCAATGGACCGCCGACGACGCCGACGATGCCCTGCGGTGGGTGATCGACGACCCCGCCACCGCTCTGGCACTGGTCGATGCGATGCAGCGGTGGCGCAACCACATCGCCTCCACCGAGCTGATCGCCGACGACGGTCGGATCGACGAGGACGCCTTGCACGACCTGGCGGAGATGGTCGTACAGCTCGAGGTCGCCTTCCGCGACGAGGAGGTCGACGACGCGGCCGACGCCAGGTTCTGGTCGGACCTCGGCTTCGCCGTCGCCGAGCTCGTCATCCCCGCGCTCTTCGCCAACCCCGCAGCCGGGTTGGCCGCCGACCTCACGGTGGCCGCCCTGTCGCCGGCCGTCCAGGGTGCCCTCCAGCGCTTCGGCGTGATCGCCCCGGGCGAGGACGAGGCCCGGCAGGAGGCTCAACGGCGATTCGGTAGCAGGCTGACCGACACCGCTGTCATCGCCGTGATCGCCACCGTCGGCCACCTCATCGACAGCGGCCTCCTGCCACCGGATGCACTCGACGGCCTCGATCCCGGCGCCGGTGGTCCCGACGGGTGCAGCCCGGCCGAGACCGGCCGGCGCCTCCGCGACTTCGTGACCGGCCTGGAGCCCAAGCTCGACCCGCTGACCTACGAATCGCTGCTGCTCGTGACCGACGTGTTCGCCGGCCCCGCGGTCGGCAGGATCATCTGTGGGTGAGGGCCGTCAGCCGCTCGGAATGGGCACGGTGGTGCCGAGCAGCAACGAGTTGCCCGACGACACCTCGACGATCACTTCGAGCGTCCAGTCGCCGCCGAACGCCAGCGTCAACTGCCCGCTGTAGTGGTTGGATCCGTCGGCTACGAGGGCGATCGGCGTGTTCGGCAGGTTCCGTTCGGGGAGCGACACCCGGGCCTCGGCCGAGATCACCGGTTGCAAACTGCCGCCGGCCGGCGTGATCACGAGGTGCATCTCGTTCTGGCCGATTCTTCCCGGTGTGATCGTGATGTCGACGATGGTTCCGGCTTGGGCGAGCGAGGTGCTGAACACCCTCGATTCGGCAACCGGCCGCGGCGGCAGGCTCACCAGGCTCGCCGTCAGCCCGAGGATGGCCACTCCGATGATCGCCTCGACCACGACGAGCCTGCCGATGCCGGCGTGGCCATCGTTCACGAGGAGCCATCGCGACACCGCGCCGACAGCGATGAGCACGCTCACCAGCGACAACTTGACGAGCAGGGTGCGCCCCCAGTCGGTGTCGGTGATCCGGTCGACTCCCCCGGCGAGCCGTACGGTCTGGGCGACACCCGTGACGACGATGACCGGCACGGCGACGGTGGCGATGGTGGAGAACCGCTTCAGCGCGGAAAGCCGCGACGTGCTGGCGGGAACCTGGTCGTCGACCTCATCGGGGAAGTCGACGGCAC
>VFMC01000358.1 GCA_006515795.1 Acidimicrobiaceae bacterium
CGGGCGCCGGGCTCGAAGGGATCGGCCACGAATCGTTCGGCGGTGAGCTCGGGACGCTCGTGGTAGCCCCGGACCACACCATCGCCACCGATCCAGAGATCACCCGGCACGCCTGGCGGGAGCGGCTGCAGGTTGGCGTCGAGGACGTAGATCTTGGTGTTGGCGATCGGCGAACCGATCGGCACCGTGTCGAGCGGACCGTCGAGCTTCCACGTGGTGGACCAGATCGTGGTCTCGGTCGGCCCGTACATGTTGGTGACGTTCCCGCTGCGCGAGTTGGACATCAGATCCTTGGCGAGCGCAACTGGGAAGGCCTCGCCGCCGACGTAGAGGTGGCGCACGCCGGCAAGCGCCTGGCGCGATTCGTCTTCCGGCGTGAACATTCGCGCCATCGATGGAGTGCACTGCAGGTGGGTGACGTTGTTGCCACGGATCTGTGCCGCAGCCGACTGCCCGGACTCGATCACGGCCGCGCCGTCGGCTTCGGCTTCGGCTGGCACCCCGGCCTGGGCGTTCGCCAGCCGGCGGGCCAGATCGAGGTTCGGCAAGCTCGCCAGCACAAGGTCGTTGTCGACGCCGAAGTCGACGAGGCAGGCGATCTCGTCGACGCCGATCCCCTTCAGCTTGTCGATGATGCCCTGGCAACTCGTCGGTGTGCCGAACAGGCCGCTGGTCTCGTAGTAGCGAAGGAAGGCGAAGTCGAGCACCGCATCGACCTCCTCCTCGGACATGTTGGCGATCAGGTCGTCGTCGCGGGAGATGTCGATGCCCTCGGGCCGTTGGAAGGCCGGGAACGCCCACGCGTACTCCTTCACCAGCGACACCGAGGTGCCGAGGTACTGCTTCAACGGCTCACGCACCAGTTCGCGCACCTCGTCGTCGTCCTCGCCGACGAATGTGTGCAGCATCAGCGAGACGATGCCGGCTTCGGGGTCGAAACCGTTGTCGGCCCGCGCCTGCCGGTACAGGGCGATCTTCGGGGCGACCTGCTCGATCGACTGGCCGAGCAGGTGGGTGAGCAGGTTGGCGCCGATGCTGCCGGCCTGCACGTAGGTTTCGGGGTTGCCGGCAGTGGTGACCCACACCGGCAGTTCGGGTTGCACCGGTCGCGGGAGGGTCTGCACGGCCTCCGGCACACCGTCGACGCCAGGGAAGGTGACCGTTTCGCCGCGCCACAACTGCTTCACGGCCTCGATGTCGCGGAACATGTTCGCCTTCGCGTTGGCGTAGTTCTCGGGCATCAGCACGAAGTCGCGCGGCCACCAGCCCGACGCGATGGCGAGGCCGACGCGACCGTCGGAGAGGTTGTCGACCATGCCCCATGCCTCGGCCACCCGGATCGGGTGGTGCAGCGGCAGAACCACCGAACCGGCGCGGATCTGCACGTGCTTGGTGACCGCAGCCACCGCGGCCCCGGCTATGGCGGGATGCGGGTACAGGCCGCCGAAGGCATGGAAGTGCCGTTCGGGGGTCCACACCGCGCAGAAGCCGTGCTCATCGGCCCAACGGGCACCTTCGAGCAGCAACCGGTACTTGCCGGAACCGTGGCCATCGGCGGCGTCGCCGGAGAAGTAGAACAACGAGAAGTCGTCTGGTTCACGAGGTCGCCGGGGAGGTCGCCGCCACCGGCGCCAGCCGTCTTGTCGTGGTCGAGGTAGATCACCACGTTGAACCCGCGGGTGAGGGTGTAGAGCAGCTCCAACACGGAGATGTCGAACGACAGGCTGGTGACCGCAAACCATGTCGCCGGGAGATCGTGATCGACGACGGCGTCCATGCCGACGAAGAAGTTCACCGCGTTGCGGTGCTCGATGAGCACGCCCTTGGGCAGGCCCGTGCTCCCCGACGTGTAGATGCAGTACGCCAGGTGGTGCGAGGCGGTAGCGGCCCGGGTTCGCTGCGTGGGCATGGCATCGATGAGGGCGGCGTCGGTGTCGAGCCGCAAGACGGCGGCCGTGGATCCGGCCGGCAGCGGGAGCGCCTGCTCGAGCCGGCCGAGGGTGACGATCACAGGGCAACCGCTGTCGCGGATCATGTGCTCGAGACGATCGCTCGGATAGGTGGGATCGAGTGGCACATAGGCACCACCCGCCTTGTGCACGCCGAGCACGGCAACCATCAGTTCGATGCCACGTTCCACGTGGACGCCGACCATCACATCGGGTGCCACGCCGAGCTGCCGGAGGTGCGCGGCCACCTGGTTGGCACGATCATCGAGGGCGCGGTAGCTGATCGAGCGACCCTCGAAGACCAGAGCCGGAGCATCCGGGGAACGATCGAC
The DNA here is from genome assembly GCA_006515795.1 of Acidimicrobiaceae bacterium. GTDB lineage: Bacteria > Actinomycetota > Acidimicrobiia > Acidimicrobiales > Ilumatobacteraceae > VFMC01. The sequence goes on from VFMC01000358.1 coordinate 2,282, forward strand.
CTGGGCTTCGAACAGGTGGTGGATGCAGGCGGCCTCGTCGTAGGTGACCGACGTGTCGTTCCACCGTCGGAGGATCTGCTCCCTGGCGGCGGCACCGAGCAGATCGACCCTGGCGACGGGTGCGTTCGCATCGGTAGCGACGGCGTGGAGCACCGCTTCGAGGCAAGCGACGAAGCGATGCGCGTCGGCCGCAGCCACGAGACCGCTGTCGTAGCGCACTGCACACGACTCGCCGCTGACGAGCTCGACCACGACACCGGAAGCGGGCGGATCGACGGTAGCGCCGGGCGAACCGCCCAGCCGCGCCGCCACCGGGGCGAGCCGGCCGGCGGCCAGCTCTGGCGCACGACGCAGGTCTGGCTCGCGTCCGACCAGGTCGATCAGGAAGGGCCACAGCGGCGTCGAACCCGAGCTCGCCGTCGATCGCGACGGCGAACGGAACGCTCGCCGAGACGAGCGCCGTTTCCGCAGGTTTTGGTGCACTCGCCAAGTCGCTCAGGGCGATGTGGAACGACGACTTGCCGGACAGCCGCGAGAGCACGATCCCGAACGCGGCCAGCACCGCCGATTCGCGATCGGCGGACAGCCGAACCGATTCAGGAACCGACACGGCCAAAGTTTCGTAGCCGGCAAAATGATCGGCCGACGGCGTGGAAGCCCACGGCAGCTCGACTGGTTCGAGGGTGGCGAGGCGGCGGGCGAAGAACGGCTCGTGGCGAGCGAGTTGGCGGCCGAGCGCGGTGAGCGCATCAGCGCGGTCGTCGTCGAGCAGCCCGAGCGTGGTGCCGACATCGAGACCGAGGGCACTCACCGCGTCTGCCACCGACACCTCGGAACCGGATCGGGTCTCGAAGACCTGCAGCGCCAGGGCGCCGTCGGCGGTGGCCACGACGATCTCGCCGTCGACCTCGAGCACCTCGCCGGGTTCACCCTCGTCGTCGCGCACTTCGCTGCGCTTGACGACCAGCACCTCGCCGTTCGCGGCGATGGTGGGTGAGCCGAGCGGGTTGGCATACGGCCCGAAGTCGAGTGCACGAACGAGGCGATCGAGCTGGAGCGCCGGTCGCCTCCAGTCGAGCACGCACAGCGCCGGGGGCCGATCGTTGCGACGGTAACTGGTGCGCGGTGCACCGAGATCTTGCGCCGTACGAGCGACCGTACCGGTGGCGATCTCATCGACGAGCACACCGAACGAGTCGATCGCCACCTCGAAGTTCCGGGTGTTGATCGACAACGAGGTCTCCGCCGCGGCGACGTCGAACAGCTGCTGCTTGAACAGGTCTCCCTCGTCGATCCCGCTGGTGATCTCGTGCCACGAGATGCCGTACGTGGTCTCGCCGTTCAGCAGCGCCCACGCCGGCGCGTTGAGGCCGGCGTAGGCCGGCAACGGGCCGTCGTGGAAGTTGACTGCACCCTTTTCCGGCAACGCGAGCACCTCGTCGGGGAGGATCGCCAGGTGGGTGATCGCGAACAACCAATCGAACTTCTTCTCCGACAGCGCCGACACCCACGACGGATCGGCGAGGTCGATCGCGGCGAGCCCCTTGGCGCGGGCCCAGTCGGCAACCTTCGGCGAGCCGGCGACGACGGCCACGACCTCGTGGCCCCGCAGCAGAAGCAGTTCGCCACACTCGATCAGCAAGCTGTCGGCCCCGATCAGCGTGCAGCGAATCGATTCGGTCGTTCCCAAGGTCATGATGTTCGCGCCCGTCTGTGTGGAGGAGGTTCGTTTTGGTGCGGGACGAGGCAAAGTCTACGGAGTCCTCGACGCCCGTCAGGCTGCTGTCCGTCACACTGGCTATCGGCACTCTCCGCGCTCGGCTTGACGGAAATCCCCGCTCAACGAACGCTCAGAGCGTCGTGGCAGTGGTCACAGGCGCGATTGGGGCACGATGCACGGATGACCCTGTTGAACGACCTGCCGCGACCCGGTTCCGCACGCCTCGCGGTGCGGGTCACCCCCGACGCCCTCCGCCGCATCCGGGGCGGTCACCCATGGCTGTTCGACGGCTCGATCACGACCGTCAACGGCAGCAGCGTGCCCACCACATCTGCAACCGCGCCAGGCACCGCCGGTGATCTGGCGGTGATCTTCGACGACGAGAGGCGATTCGCCGCGATCGGGCTGTGGGATCCGGCCTCACCGATCAGGGTGAAGCTGTTGCACCACGGGTCACCCACCACGATCGACGCGGCGTGGTTCGCCGAGCGTCTCGCGACTGCCGTCGGGCGCCGCCGACCGCTCGCCGAATCTGCAACCGGGCCGGCGCCCACCACGGGCTACCGCCTGGTGCACGGTGAGAACGACGCGCTCCCCGGGCTGGTGGTCGACCGCTACGGGCACGTGCTGGTGGTGAAGCTCTACTCGGCGGCGTGGGTGCCGCACCTCGCCGATGTTGTGCCGGCGCTGCTGCGGCTGGTGCCGTCACGCTCGGTCGTGCTGCGCCTCGCCCGCGCCCTGAGCGAACAGCCGCTCCACGGACTGGCCGAAGGCACGACGCTGCACGGCTCCGACGTCGATGCGCCGGTTCCGTTCCTCGAACATGGTCTGCACTTCGAGGCCGACGTCCTCCGCGGGCAGAAGACCGGCTTCTTCCTCGACCAACGCGACAACCGCGCCCTCGTCGGCGCCGCATCCAGCGGGGCGCGTGTGCTCGACGTGTTCAGCTGCACCGGCGGCTTCTCGGTCCATGCCGCCGCCGGCGGCGCCCGGTCGGTGCTCAGCGTCGATTCGAGCCCAGCGGCCACCCTCGCGGCGCGTGCGAACATGCAGCTGAACACCGACATCGCGGCCGTTGCTGCCTGCCGTCACTCGGTCACGGTCGGAGAGGCGTTCGGCGTGCTCGAAGATCTCGGCAGCCAGCGCGGACGCTTC
>VFMC01000359.1 GCA_006515795.1 Acidimicrobiaceae bacterium
ACAGGCTCAACCGGTCGACACCGACAGGGTTCGAGTTCGACCTTTGCCCCCGAGGGTTTCGGGGTCGACTGGGTGCGCCGAAACCATCGGGCATCCCTGTGCGACTCGGGTGGGAGCGTGGGACTCGGGTGGGGGTTTGGGACTCGGGTGGGGGCATGGGTTAGGGGGCGGGGCGAACACCTCGGCTGGCGAGAATACCGACCAACGCCAGCGTCGCTGCCAATCCGAAGCTGAGCAGCAGCGCGCTCTCGAGAGCCAACGAACCGCGATCGGCGAAGGCCACGGTTGCGCCGCCGATGCCGCCCATCAACGAAAACCCGAGCGCGTCGGCGAGCTGCACCTGGCTGCTCACGTCGCCCTCGGTGCCCTCCGTGGCATAGCTCATCGCCGCGACCGTGGTGGGGTTGAACAAGATCCCCATGCCTAAGCCGCCGATCGACCAGGCGACGAACGTGGCCCACAACGGCCAACCCGACCACAGCACCGGGCTCACCAGCACAACACCGAGCATGAGCAGTCCGAAGCCGAGACGCACCGCGGTCCGTGCCGACACGTGATGGTTCTTGGCGCTCAGCGTCTGGCCCAGCGTCCACGTGAGCGCGGCCCCGATGATGACGAACCCCTGCACTGTCGGGGTGGCCCCGTGAACGCGGGCAGCGGCGAGCGGTACGAAACCATCTACGCCCATGAAGGTCGCGGTTGCCAGGAATCGGCTGGCCACCACCGCGGGTTGGCCAGTGCGGGCGATGAAGACGCCGGCCGGCAGCAGGCGGCGCAACGTGGGGATGGCCAAGGCCGCTCCAGCCAGGGTGCCGACTGCCAGCGCGGCCATGTTGGCGGATCGCAACGACACCACCACCGCGGCGACGCCCGAGGCAGCGCCGAAGGCCACGAGGATCCTCAGGTTCCCGGCGCGGGCACCGTCGGGCGATTCGAGCATGTCGTGCGGTCCGTAACGACGCATCGGGAGGCTCGCCATCGCACCGACGGCGACCGCCATCGGGACGATGGCGAAGAACACCCACCGCCACCCGAATTGTTCGGTGACGATTCCACCGAAGGCCGGCGCAACGAGGCTCGGAAGCACCCATCCGGCTGACAGCAGCGCATACATCATCGCCTGGCGGTCGTCCGGAAAAGCTCGCTTCACGAGCAGGTAGGCGATCGGTGCGAATCCGCCGGCACCGGCGCCCTGCAGTGCGCGGCCGATCACCACCACGCCCATCGACTGCGCGAACCCGGCGACGAGGAGGCCGATCACGAAGGTGACGATCGCGACCAGGAACGTCGGGGTGGGCCCGCGTCGATCGGCGAAGCGGCCGCCGGCGACGAGGGCGACGAGGTTGGCAAGCGTGTACGCGGCGAGTGCGACGCCGTAGAGCGAGTCGCCGCCGAGCTCCTCGGCGATGGTGGGCAGCGCCGTCACCGCCGCCGTCATCTCGAACGCAACCAGGGTGACGCCGAGCACCAGACCGGCGGCAAGCAGCCGCTGGTGGGCTGTGAGTGGAGTCGGCGTCACGACTTCGATCCTAAATCCGAAAGAGGCGACTTGCGAAAATAATCTTTGGTCAAGGAGCGACGGCAACGGGAGCGACGAGCGGCCAGGGCCGGGTGCGCTCGATGGTGAGCGCAAGGTCGAACAGGCGTTGTTCGCTGAAGTGGCGACCGACGATCTGCAGACCCACCGGCAGGCCGTCGACGGTTCCGGCCGGCACGGAGATGGCCGGGTTGCCGTGCAGGTTGCACGGGAACGTGAGCCTGCCGTTGTTGCCGGCACCGCCGTGGATGCCGCCGAACGTGTCGGGCAGCGGACCGTCGGCTTCGAAGGCGACGTCGGGGTTGCTGGCGGTGAGCACGAAATCGACGCCGGTGCTCGGGTCGAAGATGGCGGCCATGCGCTCGTTCAGCTCCATCCTCCGGCTCTCGATCTTGGCTCGGGCTTCCATGCCGTAGCGGCTCGGCGCGGTCTCCAGCCCGTAGCGCATCTCCGGGGTGAGCAGGTGGGCGCACTCGGGCCACGCGTCGCCGAGTTGCGTGGCGATGGCGATCATGCCGCTGATGCTCCATGCCGCGCCCATCGAGGGCAGGGCGGTGTCGACGTGATCGACGCGGACGAGACCGGCCGCGGCGATGAGGTGTTCGGTGTGCTCGGCGAGCACGGCCCACATCGCGGGGGAGGCCACGGCGCCTCCCCAGTCGGGGACAACAGCCACCCGGGCGCCGCGCAACGCGTCGACGTGCGTGCCCAGACCGGCTTCCCAACCCTCGACGCGGGGCAGGCTGAACTGGTCGCGTGGGTCGTGACCGTTGCACACGTCGAACCAACGTGCCGTGTCGCGCACGCTTCTGGCCATGCAACCCACGGTGACCGTGTAGTTGCCGTTCTCGCGGCGCGGTCCGAGTGGGATTCGCCCGAACGTGGCCTTCAGCCCGACGAGCCCGGTGAATCCGGCGGGGATGCGGATCGAGCCGCCGCCGTCGCCACCGGTGGCGAGTGTGACCTGGC
>VFMC01000360.1:0-1548 GCA_006515795.1 Acidimicrobiaceae bacterium
TCGGGCTGCGAACCGTGTCGCCCTCCCTCGACGACACGCCCGGCACGGCCGATGAACCAATGTTGGAACCACGGCGCTGCCTGACCTTGCTGTTCGGCCTCGTGGTGGCGGTCATCGTGGTCGTTTCTACTGCCGGAAGCTTCGCCGGCAGCACCGACCCCGTCGTTGCCTTCGCGCTCGTCAGCGTCGGCATGCAGATCGTGCTGGTCGCTGCCGCTCGGCCGGAGTGTTGGCTGATCGGACCGGTACGGCCGAAGTAGTAGAACCTCGTTCATGCATCGGTCGACCCTCGCGGTCTCCTCCGGCCGGCCGACAGGCGTCGGTTCGCCGCTCAACCATCCCGTCGTTCTCGCCTCGAACTTCAGGGGCGAGGAAGGTGCGTACGCGCGTACGCACGGCACGGCGACATGGGAGGGGCTCGAGGAGTGCATCGGCGCGTTGGAGGGGGGTCAGGCCACGGCGTTCGCCAGCGGCATGGCCGCTGCGTCGGCGGCGTTGTTCGCGCTGGCGCCGAAGGTGCTCGTGCTGCCGACGTACTCCTACCTCGGGGTGCGCGCGCTCGTGACCGACCTCGTGGAACAGGGACGGATCGACGTCCGCCCCGTCGACATCGGCGACACCGCGGCCGTGCTCGATGCAGTCGACGGAGCCGACGTCGTCTGGGTGGAGACACCCACCAATCCCACCCTCGACGTCGCCGACCTCGACGCGATCTGCGCCGCGGCGGCATCGTCGGGCGCCGCGGTCGTGGTGGACAGCACCTTTGCCACGCCGATCTGCGCACGCCCGATCGAGCACGGCGCGACGATCGTGATCCACAGCGGCACCAAGTTCATCGGTGGGCACAGCGACTTGATGATCGGCCTCGCAATCACGGCCGATGCGGTGGTGCACGACCGGCTGCGGCACGCCCGCCTGGTGAACGGATCCGTCCCGGGGGCGCTCGAGGCGTTCCTTGCCTTGCGCGGGTTGCGCACCCTGCCGCTGCGGATGGAACGAGCGGAGGCGAACGCGACGGCCTTGGCCGAAAGGCTGCGCTCCCACGCCATCGTGCAAGAAGTCCGCTACCCAGGCTTCGCGGCCATGCTCGCATTCGTCGTGGCGGGTGGCGCCGAGGCGGCCGACGCGGTGTGCCGGAACGTCCGGCTCCTCGTTCCGGCGACCAGTCTCGGTGGCGTCGAGACCACGCTCGAACGACGGCAGAAGTACGCGGGCGACGCGCACGTTCCGCCCGGTTTGATCCGGATGAGCGTGGGCATCGAGCACGTCGACGATCTGTGGGCCGACCTGTCAGCTGCCCTCGACACTGCCCTCGACACCGGTTGCGGTCAGCGAGCGTCTTCCACGTAGCGCCTGATCGTGACCTTCTTGCCCTTGATCGTGGTGCGCTTCATCGTGGCGATCACGTCGTCGACCGAGTGTTCGGGAACACCGACGATCGAGAACTTCTCGGCCACCTTGATCGGCCCGATCTGCTTGCCGGTGAGGTTGGTCTCGTTGGCGATCGCGCCGACCAGATCGCCCGGAGTGACTCGGGCGGCGCGGCCG
>VFMC01000360.1:1605-4099 GCA_006515795.1 Acidimicrobiaceae bacterium
GGGGGCGGTCGCGAGGGCGGTCGCGGGGATCGCGATCGCCGGGGCGCGGGTCGCGCCCGTCGCGGTCGCGGGCCGGTCGGTCGGGGCGCCCGTCGCGGTCGCGTGCGGGGCGCGCGTAGGGCTCGGGGATCTCGTGCACGTCGTCGGTCGCCCCGCCCGCCTCGTAAGCCAGCTTCACCGCCGCCAGTGCGATGTCGCGGACTTCGAACTCGTCGGACAGTGCATCGACGACCTCACCGAAGCGGTCGACGTCGCCCGTGAGCAACGCCTCCCGGAGGGTGCCGAGCGTGATCTGCATCTGCTTCGCACGGAGATCGGCCACGGTGGGGATCTTCTCGATGGCAATCGTCTGCTTCGTGAGCTTCTCGATGTTGGCGAGCTGGCGCTGCTCGCGCGGTTCGGCAAGGGTGATCGCCACACCCTCGCGGCCGGCGCGGCCGACGCGGCCGATGCGATGGACGTACGCCTCTGGCGCCGACGGCACGTCGTAGTTGAACACGTGTGTGAGCTGATCGAGGTCGAGTCCGCGGGCGGCGACGTCGGTGGCGATGAGCAACTCGGCGGTGCCCGTGCGCATCCGGCCCATCACTCGGTCACGCTGCTCCTGGCTCATGCCTCCGTGGAGGGGTTCGGCGCGGTAACCGCGGCCGTTGAGCGTCTCGGTGAGCTGGTCGACCTCGGTGCGGGTGCGGCAGAACACGATCGCGGCCGTGGGCACCTCGACATCGAGGATCCGACCCAGAGCGGCCGGCTTGTGTGCCCGGGCAACGATGAACGCGCGCTGCCTGATGAGCGCCTTGCCGGCCTTCGCGTCGCCGCGCCCGATCTGGATCCGCACGGGATCGTGTTGATGTCGCTTGGCGATGCTGTTGATCCGCGGTGGCAGGGTGGCCGAGAACAGCACGGTCTGGCGCTGCGCCGGCGTGGCCCCGAGGATCTCCTCGATGTCCTCGGCGAACCCCATGTCGAGCATCTCGTCGGCTTCGTCGAGCACCACGATCTTCACCGATTGCAGCGGAAGGGTGCCGCGGCGAATGTGGTCGAGAGCGCGTCCGGGTGTGGCCACCACCACGTGAACGCCGCGGTCGAGAGCCTGGAGCTGTCGCCCGATCGGTTGCCCGCCGTAGATGGGCAGCACCCGGGCGCCCACGTTGCGGCCGTACTTGTACATCGCCTCCGACACCTGCACCGCGAGCTCGCGGGTGGGCACGAGGATGAGCGCGACCGGAGCGACTCGGGCATCGGCGTCGATCTGCTGGAGCACGGGCAATGCGAAGGCGGCTGTCTTGCCGGTGCCGGTCGCGGCCTGGCCGAGCAGATCGCGACCGGCGAGGAGCAACGGGATGGTCTCGCGCTGGATCGGCGTCGGCTCCTCGTATCCGAGGTCGGCAAGTGATTGCAGCAGTTCGGCGCGCAGCCCGAGCTGGGTGAATCCGATGCCGTCCTCATCGACGGGAGCGTCATCCGCGGGCGCGTCTTCGGTGGGCGCGTCGTCACCGATCGTCTCGTTCATAGTGTGAACAGGGTAAGGGCACTCGCCTCGATGTGGCGCGTCGGTCAGTGGATGGCGAACATGCGCAGCCGGCTCTCGAAGTCCTCGTGGTTCAGGTACGCCCCGCAGAGACGGCGGCGTCCGGTGTAGGCGGTGCGTCCGTGCAGCACGCGCCAGTTGTCGAAGAGCAAGGCCTCGCCCGGTTGCAGAACGTGACGCCACTGGAAGCGCCGTTCGTTGGCAAGCAGATCGAAGCCGCGCAGTGCGTCGTACAGCTCGGTCATCTCATCGGCCGCGAGCAGCAACGGTGCCCGGTCGGCGTTGTTGAACGACACCTGTACCAGCGCGCCTGCGTGTTCGTGGCGCAGGACGGGTCGCGCGGCCATCAGGTGGACGCCGTCGCCGATGTACTGACCGGGGATCGCGACGGTGGACAGAACCTCGAAGTGGCGCGGCGCAGTGAGGCGCAGCTCGTCGGCGAGGCGGAAGCCGTCGACGATCGTCGATTCGCCGCCCTCGCCGTCGAACTCCAAGCAGTGCAACAACTGCAGGCCTGGGGCATCGTGCGAGTAGGTGCCGTCGGTGTGCGGTCGAAGCTCGAGGTTCGTGTATGCGGTGTCGGCCTTGCTGAGATCGGCGGTGAACTCCCAGAAGCCGCCGAAGATCGTCTCGCGGACGTAGGAGACGCGGCGGACCAGGGCCTCTGTAGCTGCGGCCGTCGTCGGCGTTCCTGTAGCGATGCAGAAGCCGTGGGCCGCGACGCTGCCGAGCCACGCGGCCACGCCGGCATCCCCGGCCATGATCTCGTCGTAGTCGACCGAAGGAGTGGGTTGCAGCGACGCCTCATCCCACAGCAGCCGCTCCGTCTGCAGCCCGGTTGCCGCCGGGGCCGGTCGACGGAACTGGGCCAGGAACCGGATCGGAAGCGATGACGGTGCCGTGCCGTCGCGCCAGGTGATCGCCACGTCGTCGGACGTGATCGTCACGTCGGCCGCTTCGATC
>VFMC01000361.1 GCA_006515795.1 Acidimicrobiaceae bacterium
GGGGGAATCGACATCGTCCTCAACTCGATTCGTCAACAGGTGTTCAGCACGCACTGCTTCACCGAGCACGGCATCGATCCACTGACCCGTCGCATCGTGGTGGTGAAGAGCACGCAGCACTTCATGAGCTCGTTCGGCCCGATCGCTGCGCACGTGGTTCGCTGCGACGGCCCTGGCACGCTCACCGCCGACATCGCGACCCTGCCCTACCGGCACGTGCGACGCCCACTCCTCGGCCTCGACCCGGTCGAGTCGGTCACGGTCGCACCGATCGCGATCGCCCTCGACTGACACGTCGTCGATGGCTGTGGCACATCGGTGACGACCGTCGCCGAAGCGTGATACGGTTGACGGGTGGATTCCGAGGATCAGCGACTACGGGTGAGTTGCATCGGCGGTGGCCCGGCGGGGCTGTTGCTGGGCATCTTGCTGCACCGGAGCGGGCGCGGCGACGTGACCGTGTACGAACGCAACGCACCCGACGACACGTTCGGCTTCGGCGTGGTGTTCTCCGACGAGACCCTGAGCAACCTGCGCTCGGCCGACCCCGAGGTGTTCGACCGGATCGAGCAGGAGTTCGCCTACTGGCCCACGATGGACGTGGTGCACCGCGGTCGGCTGCTGCGCTCCGGTGGGCACGGGTTCGCGGCGATGTCGCGACAGCGGCTGCTCAGCCTGCTCATCGACCGGGCTGTCGAGCTGGGCGTCGACGTGCGGCATCGCACCGAGATCGCCGTCGGCCAGCTCCCCGCCGATGCCGACCTCGTGGTGATCTGCGACGGTGTCAACAGCGCGCACCGCAATGCGCTTGCGAGTTCGGGCCATCGCTCGAGCGCGGCGCGGCGAAGTACATCTGGTTCGGCACCGCGAAGCACTTCGCCCAGTTCACGTTCCTGTTCGCCGAGACCGAGTGGGGCGTCTTCCAGGCGCACGTGTACCCGTTCTCGGCCACCCATTCCACGTTCATAGTCGAGACCAGCCGGGCGACCTGGGAGCGAGCGGGGTTGAGCGCTTCGGCCAACCAGGCCGGCGCCCAGGGGCAGACCGATCAGCATGCACTCGAGTTCTGTCGCGCCCTGTTCGCCGAGCACCTCGACGGCGAACCGCTGCTCGGGAACAACTCGAAGTGGCTCGAGTTCAACATCGTCAAGAACGACCACTGGTACTCCGGGCGCCGGGTGCTGCTCGGCGATGCCGCGCACACCGCGCACTTCTCGATCGGGTCGGGCACCAAGCTCGCGTTCGAGGACTCGATCGCGCTCGCCGACGCACTCAACACGTCGACCAATGTCGACAAGGCGCTCGCTGCGTACGAAGCCGACCGCCGCCCGAAGGTGGAGAGCCTCCAGCGCGCCGCCGTCACCAGCCAGCGTTGGTTCGAGAACACCGATCGCTACATCGGGCTTCCGTCGGAGCAGTTCGCGTTCCAGCTCCTCACGCGCAGCCAGCGCATCACCTACGACAACCTGTTCGTGCGCGACCCTGGCTTCGCCGCAGAGATCCTCGGCTGGTGCTGGCGAACCGCGTGGCGGTGGCGCCGATGGCGCAGTACTGCGCGATCGATGGCATGCCCACCGACTGGCACCTCGTCCACCTCGGTTCACGAGCAGTCGGCGGCGCCGGACTCGTGATGACCGAGATGACGTGCGTGTCGCCCGAAGGCCGGATCACGCCGGGATGCACCGGCATCTGGTCGGACGAGCAGGCAGCCGCGTGGCAGCGGATCACCTCGTTCGTGCACCACGACACCGACGCGAAGATCGGCCTGCAGCTCGGCCACTCCGGCCGCAAGGGATCCACCAAGGTCGCCTGGGAGGGTACCGACGAGCCCCTCGACGCCGGCAACTGGCCCACGATGGCCCCGTCGGCGATCCCCTACTCAGCGGCCAACGCGGCGCCGCGCGAGATGTCGCGCCACGACATGAATGAGGTCCTCGGCCAGTTCGTGCGGGCAGCCGAACTGGGTGCTGCCGCGAACTTCGACATGCTCGAACTGCACCTCGCTCACGGCTACCTGCTGTCGTCGTTCCTGTCGCCGCTCACCAACCATCGCTCAGACGAGTTCGGTGGTTCGCTCGACCGGCGGATGCGTTATCCGCTCGAAGTGGTCGCCGCGGTCAGGCAGGCATGGCCGCCGCACCTGCCGTTGAGCGTGCGCATCTCTGCCACCGACTGGATGCCCGATGGCTTCGGTGGCGACGATGCCGTGGTGTTGGCGCTCGCGCTGAAAGATGTCGGCGTCGACATCATCGACGTGTCCACGGGCCAAGTTCATCCCGACCAGCAACCGGAGTACGGCCGCCTGTACCAGACCCCTTTCGCCGATCGCATCCGCCACGAAGCCGGCCTGCCAACGATGACCGTTGGTGCGGTGTCGAGCATCGACGATGTGAACACGATCGTGCTCGCCGGTCGCGCCGATCTGTGCATGCTCGCCAGGCCTCACCTCGTGGATCCGTACTGGACGCTGAACGCGGCGATCGACCAGGGCTACACCGACCACCGTTGGCCACCGCAGTACCTCACCGGGCGCAACGCCCGGCGCCGCGAGCAGACCGCGGTCGCCGGCCCGCTGTGATCAGCCGGGCCCTGCGGCGATCGTCTCGACCACGTGCTGGCGCGCCGACCCGGCCAGCGCCTGTGCTGCAGCGCCGAAGAGCTCGAAGGCCTCGCGGCGCAGCTCGGCATGCGGCGTGAGCGCGTCGGGAAGCCCGGGATCTTCGAACACCAGATGACGCCACCCGTCGAGCAGCGGCACGTACTGGCTGAAAGCTGCCGCCGGGGACCGGACGCCCCGTGCCGCGGCGCGCCGGTGCCTGGTGATGAACCGTTGGTAGTTGCGACGCAACGGGGCCACATCCCACGCCTCGGCAAGCCGGTCCAGCTCGGCGAACCCCACGTAGTCGCCGACGAACATCGACACGTAGCGATCGAGCGAGAGACCGACGAGCATGCGGCGCACGTCGCCCTCCGTCCGCCGGGGGGCGATCCACACTCCAGGGCTCATCGGCGCGCAACCCAGTGCGTGCAGTCGAGTGCGCAGCAGGTGCCGCTGATCGCGCTCTGACTCCGGCACGGTGAACACCACGATCAGCCACCCATCGGTGAGCTCCGCACCGTGCGTGCTGCCGAAGATCCGCTCATCGCCGTCACGCAGCAGCTCGATCAACGAAGCCGACGCGACGTAGCCCGGCCGGCCGTGCCGCTCATCGCGCTCGAGGAGGTGCTGTTGCTTGAGGCGGTTGATCGCCGAACGCGAAGCCGCGCCGTCGATGCCGAGCTCGCCGAGCAGGCGCACCAGAGCGGCCACCGTGACCGATCCGCCGAGATCGCGCACGAACGCGCCGTAGATGGTGATGATCAGGTTGCGGGGTGATTCCGTGGCACGAGCTATGGCCACGATGCTAGGACGCGGCACGCGGCTCGGGCGGGGGTGGGTGGCAACCCTGGGCGCAGCCGGGCCTACTCGTCGGGGATCACCGCGGTGCCGACTATCTCGATCAGCGCCGCCGGCTCGACGAGCTCGGACACACCCACGAGCGCCATCGCCGGGTAGTGCCGGCCCACGTGCTTGCGATAGGCGGCCCCCACCTCGCGCAACGACGACCGGTAGCCGGCTACATCCGTGGCGTACATCACCAGCGAGACGAGGTGCTCGGGGCGACCGCCCGCCGCGGTCAGCGCGGCGACGACGTTGCCCAGTGCCACGTCGAACTGTGCGGCGAGGCCGTCGCCGACCACCACCCCATCGACGTCCATGGCCACCTGGCCGGCGAGGTAGACGGTGCGGCCACCCGTGGCGACCACGGCGTGGGAGAAGCCACGAGCCGGGGCCATTCCGGGCGGGTTGACCAGCTGGTGTGGTGTGGCGGGTCCGTCGTCGCTCACCGTCGGCTCCAGTTCGGCTTCTCGCCGGCGTTGAAGGCCCGGTG
>VFMC01000724.1:0-354 GCA_006515795.1 Acidimicrobiaceae bacterium
GCTCAGGTTGTGGGCCGAGCGCCAGCGGTAGCCGAACTTCAGCGCATGATCGCCGCCGAGCGCCTGCGGCATGAAGTAGTTGCTGGTGACATCGACGCTGTTGGTCGGACGCAGAAAGGTCGACGCCTGGAACGAGCGGCCCCACGTGCCGCTGCTGGTTTCGAACCGCGCCTGCACGTCGCGCAGCGCATCGTCGTGGAAGTTGAGCACGAAGTTGTTGCCGAGGTGGGCCCACATGGTGTCCACCAGCCAGCGATCGCTGATCACGTGCTGATCGCGCACGCTCCAGAACGGTGACGGCCCGGTGATCCAGCCGAACTTGCCGAAGTCGCTCGACACCGCCTTCTGGCGGAA
>VFMC01000724.1:403-1037 GCA_006515795.1 Acidimicrobiaceae bacterium
GGCCCGGTGATCCAGCCGAACTTGCCGAAGTCGCTCGACACCGCCTTCTGGCGGAACGTAGTCTCGATCGGACGCGTCACCGAGGCATCGCGCGCATTGCGGACCTTCTCGGCCCAGGTGTTCTGAAACGTCAGCTTGTTGCTGGTGAACGGCGCGACCTGGATCTTCCAGTTGTAGTTGCTGAGATTGGTCTTGTCGGTCTCGAGGCAGGCGCGCACATCCTTGGTCGCGGTCGGCCGCACCGGCCCGCAGGCCGGGGCGCTCTTCCAGAAGCCGACCACGCCGACATTGATCTCCTGAGCGCCGTAGCTGCCCCAGAACCAGGCCTTGCCGCGCTTGATCGGGCCGCCGACCTCGAAGCCGCGATCCTGGATGTTCTGGATCGGCGCCCCCGAGCCGGCGCCGTCGCGACGGATCTCGGCGGTGATGTTGTCGGCCTGGAACCGCTCGTCGGTCAGGTAGTAGCGGGCCGAGCCCTTGAACCGGTCGGTGCCGCTCTTCATCACCAGGTTGATGCCGACACCGCCGGTCTGTTGCGTGACATCGGCGCCACCGGTCGTGACCTGCATCTCCTCGAGCATGTCGAAGTCGTAGTAGATCGGCGACGCGCCGGTGGCCGACATGTCGGTGATGT
>VFMC01000008.1:0-12032 GCA_006515795.1 Acidimicrobiaceae bacterium
CGCAGCCGGGCCAGAGCACGCACCATGAGGAGCCTGGCGATCGTCGCGTACCGGGCGTCGTCGCGGGCTTCGGCTTCGATCGCTACCTGCTCGGCGCAGTCGAGGGCCTGCTGGGGCGCGCCGGCGCTGAGGTGCAGCCGGGCTTCGAGGACGCCGATCCGCTGCTCGGCGCGCCAGCGGTTGTGGAACCAGCGGACCTCCATCTCCCTGCGGGCGGCGGCGACGTGTTCGATCGCGTCAGCGGCGCGCCCGAAGCTGAACAGGCTGTCGGCGAGGTCGAGCCGGCACTGGGCCCTGATCTCCGGCGAGCCGCCGAGCTCCATGCCGGAGCGGGCCAGATCTTCGGCTTCGCGGACTGCCAGGTTGCGCAGGATCCAGCTGCGATAGGTGTTGGTGAGCCCTGCGTAGCGGACTCTGCTGTCTCTTCGCTCGAGCTCCAGGCCCAGCCGATCGAGAACCAGCAACGCGTCGGATGCCCGACCGACAAGGCCGAAGGCGTGCGCAGTCATCTGCAGCACGTGCTCGACCCAGAAGGCCTGCAGCCCGCCACCGGCCTCCGACCCGAGCAGTGGTTCGAGTGCGGCGAGCGCATCATCGGCGCGCCCTTGGTGAACCCGCAGCACACCGGTCCACGCGGACAGGCCCAGGCTAGGTGGTGGCGAGAGAGCCGATGCCCGCTCGAGCATCTCGTCGGTGGAGCGGAGGTCGCCATTGCCGCGGTGGGCGAACGCCACGGCGATCAGGCAGCTGGCCTTGGTGCGCGAGTCCGTCGAGATCGCCGCGCCTGCCGTACCGAGGCGGATCGCCGACTCCATGTCGTGACGGTTCCGCGCGGCCCAGGCTCGTAGCTCCAACGCCTCGGAGTCGGCCCCGGCCGCGAGCGCTTGTTCGGCATCGGTATCGGCTCCCGCCAGGTCGGAGCGGGCCATGCGGATGCGGCTCCGTCGAAGGCGTGCGTCGGCGGAGTCGTGGAACCCGATCGCCTCATCGAGCAGACGTTCGGCGCCGGCCAGGTCGAGGCGGGAACGGGCGATGTCGGCGGCCTCGGCAAGGCTGTGCGCAGCCAGAACCCGGTCGCCGCCCTCGCGGGCGTGCCTGGCGAGCTCGACGGGGTGGACCTCGGCACGCTCACTCAACAGGCGTGCCGCCTGGCGATGGATCCACGCCCGGCGGGTGGCGCTCGTGTCGGCGGCAACCGCGGCGCGGACCAACTCGTGTCGGAAGACGAGGGCTCCTGAACGTTCGACCAGGAACGAGCGGCGGGTCCCTTCGTCGAGGTGCTCGAGGATCTGCAGCGATGGGGCGGCCAAGACACCGGCGAGGAGGTCGAGGTCGACGATCGGGCCGATTACAGCGGCCGCCCGGAGGGTGACCGCGGCGTCGCCGGCGCGGCGCAGACGAGCACCGACCGCGTCTCTGATCGTCGCCGGCACCGAACCGTCGTCGGCCCGGTCGTGATCTGCCGCCAGTTCGGCCAGGAGCAGCGGATTGCCGCCGGTGCGTTCGAACAGATCCGCGGCGCGATCGGCGCCGACGAGCTCGGTGACGGCATCGATGCCGAACGGCTCCAAGCGGATCGACGTCGACGCGGCGATCGCCGAATCGGCAGAGTCGTCACGAACGGCCGCGACGATGAGCAGTCGGTGCTCGGCGCCGCGGCGCAGCACGTGACCGATCCACGCCCGCGTCACCGGATCGGCGTCGTGTGCGTCGTCGATGATGACGACGAGGCCGGCCGGCGACGCGAGCTGCCGCAGCGTGGCTCCGATCTCCCTGAACAGCCCGAGGTGCAGCGCGTCGGCCGTGGCGCCCGGTCCGGGAAGGGTTGGTGCGCTGACACCCTCGGACGAACCGAGGCCGGTGGTCACGGAGAGGTGGGCCGACAGCGCATCGACCACCGGCTGCAGCGTCAACGCGACGCCGCGCTCCGCCCTTCCCGAGAGCACGGTGACCCCGCGCCCTCGGGCGAGCCGGGACCAGCACTCGAGCAGGGTCGTCTTGCCGATGCCGGGCTCGCCGGAGACGACCACCACCTGGGCGGCGTGGACCGATCGGGCGAGCGCCGCGTCGAGGACTTCCATCTCGCCGGCCCGGCCGACCAGCTCACGGGTTCCCGTGGCCGCCCGCGGCGGTGCCTCGTCGGCGGGGCCGCCGATGAGGATCCGCTGGTGGAGAGCTTCGGTGTCCGGACTCGGGCTGACACCGAGGTCCTCGGCCAACCGTGCCCGGGTGGCTGCATACGCCGCCAAAGCCGATGCCGGCCGGCCGGCGACCACATGGGCGTTCATCAGCACCCGCAAGGCGATCTCGTCGTACGGGTCGTGTTCGAGCCCCGACCGGGCATGAGCGGCGGCGTCGCCGACGTGGCCGGCGGCCAGCGATGCGGCCGCGGCGATCTGATGCGCCTCGGCGACGACTGCCGCGGTGGACGTCCTCGCCGATCGCGACCATTCGGCGTCGGGTTCGTCGGCCAGCAACGGCCCTCTCACGAGGGCCAGCGCGGCCTCGGCCGCCACGCAGGCGCCGGCGACGTCGCCCGCCGCATGGCGCCGGATCGCCTCTCGGGTCAGTGCGACGAGCTCGACCCGGTCGCACCAGTCGGCGAGCAACGCGTACCCGCCCTCGCGGCGTTCGAGTCGTTTGCTGCCGACGAGTGCTCGCGCCCGGCTCACCAGTACGGAGAGATCAGCCGCCGTGTCAGCCGGTGGGGCGTCGCCCCAGAGCGCGTCAGCGAGAGCGTCGGTGCTGACGACGGCGCCCTCGGCGAGAGCCAGCCGCTTCAGCAAGGTTCGGGCCTTCCTGCTGCGCAGCGTCGCCAAGTCGGCTCCATCGAGCCGGAACTCGCCAACGACGCGGACACCCAGGTGATCGGGCACGGCTCATCTTCTCACCGTCGATGACCTGGCCTGGCCGTCGAACCCCAACCGCGTCGGTCCCGACACGGTCAGCCGGTCGAGACCGACAAAGTTGGCGCTGGTGGTCTGTCTCGGGGCGGTCAGGTCACGACCGCGGCGATGTACCGGTCTGGCCGCACCAGCACGGCCTGGTGGCCGTACGTTGCCCGGGGCTCGACGACGACCGGGAGATGATCGGGTGAATCGAACGTGTGCCCCGCGGCGACCCAGACCCAGCCGTCGGGAAGGCTCTCATCGAGGCGGTTCGGCTGCGGGAGCTGATGGCCGACCGGGAACTCGCCGCCGAGCTCGAGGCCGGGTAGGCGCGACCATCGTTGTGGGTCGGGCGGATCGGGTTCGGGGTGCGCCGCGGGATCGATCGCCAGTCGGGCCAGCAACTTGCCGGCGTCGATCGACAGCGCCGTGACCGCGGCGACGTGTCCGCGCCGCTCGGTCTCGTACGTGTCGAGCAGCGCCGGGTCGGCGCCGTCGTGCACGACTTCGGCGAGCTTCCAGGCGAGGTTGGCGGCATCCCGGATGCCGCTGCACATGCCCTGGCCCATGAACGGCGGCATCTGGTGAGCGGCGTCGCCGGCGAGGAAGATGTCGCCCTCGCGCCAGCGCGCTGCCATGAGCGCGTGGAACCGGTAGACCGTTGCGCGCACGAGGTCGGCGTTCGCCGCGTTGATGCCCCAGGGGGCGAGCAGGCGCCACACGTCCGGAACGAGCTCATCGCCGGTGAGCCGGAACTCCCACCGTCGATGCATCCCGTGCGAGGGAACGAACGTCGTGAGGCGACGTCGATCGCAGACCTGCTGGATGATCGTGGGCAACACCGGAACGGCCGCATCGTGCAGCATCACGTCGACCACGAACCATCGCTCGTCGAACCCGAGGTCGATCAGGTCGACGCCGATCTCTTCGCGGATCATGCTGTTCGCTCCATCGCAGGCGACCACGTAGCGGGCGATCGAGCGAAGCTCGTCGGCGCCGGGCGACTCACAGCCGAGACGCACCGACACGTGCTGGTACTGCTCGAGCCCGGCGCGGAGCATCGCGTCGATCTCGGGCTGAACGAAGACGTAGTCCTCGTGCCACCCGAGGAGGGGTTCGCGCTCGAAGCCCTCGAAGGTGAACAGGCTGCGCCCGCCGGCGTCGACGTACTCCATGCCGGCAGACGCGGTCAGCAGCTCGTGGAGGTCGTCCTCGAACCCGAGGTGCTGGAAGATCCGCGCGATCTCGGCGTCGAGGTGGCAGGCGCGAGGTTGTGGGTAGGGCGCGCGCGACCGCTCGAACACCACTGTGCGCAGACCCCAGCTGCCGCACAGGTTGGCGAGCGTGGCACCGGCCGGGCCGAGCCCGACGATCGCTACGTCGAACGGCGGGCTCACAGCGGTGGACGATCGGTCCATTGCGTCGTGCCCCACGTGATGGCCAACAGCGTCGTGTCGCGCCCTGGCATCGCTCCGTGCCAGTGGAGCTCGTCGGCCGGGCAAACCACCAGCGCACCTGGCGGCAACGGCACCTCGCCGTCGGTCTCGGTGCCTACACGGGCGTCACCGCTCACCACGAAGAGCTGTTGACCGCCAGGGTGCGAATGCCAGAAGGTGACCGCGCCGTCGTGGAAGCGCACGAGCGCGGTGTCGGGTCCGTCCACTCCGCAGTCGGTCTCGTTCGGGGTGGAGTTGAGCATCTCGAGCTCGACGGTGCCGGTGAACCGGCCGCCGTAGACGAAACCGCGATCACCGCCGTCCACGACCTTCATCGCACCCGCACCACGTTGCGCATCGTGCCGACCCCGGAGACCGTGGTCTCGATCACATCGCCGTCGACGAGGTAGCGCGGCGGCGTGCGCGCTTCGCCGACGCCTCCGGGCGTGCCGGTCCACACCAGATCGCCGGGCCCGAAGGTCATGAACCGGCTCAGCCAGACCACGAGCGCCGGAATCGAGAAGATGAGGTCGTTGGTGTTGGCCTGCTGCATCGTCTCGCCGCTCACCACGCCGGTCAGGTCGATCGCGTCGCGATCGGCGAGGTCGTCGCCGGTCACGAGGAAGGGCCCCGTCGGGCCGAAGGTGTCGTAGCTCTTGGCGATGGTGAACTGCTTGATCGGCGGCCGGAACTGCTCGCCGCGGTCGGAGATGTCCTGTCCGCACATGACCCCTGCCAGGTAGCTCCACGCGTCGCCTTCCTCGGCGCGCCGGCAGGTGCGGCCGAAGGCGATCACGACCTCCGCTTCGAAGTCGATCTGATCACGCCCGGCTGGGGCGATGACGTCGTCGAACGGGCCACACACGCAGTTGTCGGTCTTGGCGAACAGGTGCGGTTCCGTCGGGAGGTCCCTGCCGCTCTCGAGCGCATGCGTGCGGTAGTTCAGCCCCACGCCCAGACCCTTGGGTGGGCGTGGCACCGGGGCCCCGAGCAGCGCAGGATCGAGAACCGGCCAATCGGTGGTGAGCACGCTCGACGCAACCTCGCGCAAGTAAGGGTGGTGATCGAGGTCGACGTACACCGCCGGATCGTGGGAGAGCGTGCCGTTGGTGGCCCGCTCGATGTCGACGGCCCGGTCGGTGCCGTCGGCGGCGGACAGCACGATGGTGCCTCGGCCGTGGAGGTTGGCGAAACGCATGTGTGGTGCTTAGCGCACGAACGGACCGTCGAACCAGACGTGCACCTGGCCGGTGCCGGCCGACGACTCGTAGGCAGAGAAGCGTTCGCCCTTGGCGGTGCAAGCGGCACCACCCAATGCGCCCACCATCATCAGGTAGTGGGCGAAGAAGCCCTCCGGAGCATGACTGCGATACTCGGGCAGCCCGTCGATCACGGCTGCGTGGTCGCCCGCCTCGAGCAGCGCGATCACCCGCTCGTCAGCCGTCCTGGCCGCCGGCGTGCGGATGTTGTCGGGCGTCGCCGCCTCGTGGAGGGCGAACTCGCGCATCGGCCAGAAGCGGTGCGACAGGCCCCCGGAGGCGAGCAGCACCACGCGTCGGTCGAGACCGGCGATCGCCTGGGCGAGCAGCTCCCCAGCGAGCAGCCAATCGGCGGGTGTGGCGGTCTGGCACACGCTGACGCTCAGCCACGCTTCGTCGCGTTGCAGGAACGGCAACAGGTTGGTGGTGGCGTAGCGGATCGGAAGGCACGGATCGTCACAGGCGAGCACCCGCGTGTCGGTGCGTGCGGCACCGGCGGCGGCGAACGCGCGGGCGAGGTCGGGGTCGCCGCGCAGGTCGTACGGCATCTGCGACATGCCGCGGGGGAGCTCCTCGCTGGTGAACAGACCCGCCCGTCGGTCGTGGGCGGTGATGATGTGTTCCACGGTGGTGAACCAGTGCGTGTCGAACACCACCACGGCGTCGACATCGAGATGATCGAGGCGCTCGCGCCTGATGCGGTGCAGGCCGTCGGCGAGCGTGGAGCCGGCCTCGCCGTACAACTCGTGCTGCGCGGCAGCAGACATCACGATCGGGGGCACGTGCGACACGATGGCTGCACCGACGATCTCACCCATGCTGTCCTCCATTCACAACGGCATCCACCGCGTCGTCCAACGGGGAATCGTTTGGATCCAAACGAAATTCTACTCGACGGTCAACCCTCGTTGTCGAGCGTTCGCAAGACGGTGCGCAGGAGGCGTGCCAACTCTCGCCGATCGTCGTCGGTGAGGTCGGCGGTGACCATCGCCTCGTGATGGTTGAACACCGGCATGATCTCATCGACCGTGCGGCGACCCTTCGCGGTGGCACTCACGATCACCCGGCGGCCATCGGTGGGGTGCACCTTGCGCCTGACCGTGCCTCGCCGTTCCAGTGTGCCGAGAACACCGGTGAGAGTGCCCCCTGTGACGCCGGCCGCGGCGGCGAGCTCGTGCGACTCCTTGGCTCCCCACACCCGCAGCACGTAGAGCACCACGAAGGCGCTCCAGCTGAGCGCATGCTCCGCCAGCACCTCGCGCTCCATGTGGTTGCGAACGGCCGTGGCGGCGCGGAAGATGTTGCTCACGGCGAACAGCGCGGCGAAGTCGAAGGGCTGCGAACCGAACGCGGCCCGGGCATCGCGTTCGGCTTGTCTCAGCTCGGCCTCGTCATCGCTGGAGAAGGCACCGGGCATGGTGCGCGACAATATCGTTTGGAAGCAAACGATTTCGTGGCAAGCTGCCCGCCCGGCGAGGCTGCGGTCGGCCGAACAGGAGGAGTGCTAGAAGGTGATCAACGTGGTGGCAGACGTCGAGGTGTCGGGGGGGCACTGGATCGGTGGTGAGCGGGTTGCATCCGCGGCCACCTTCGACGACGTCTCGCCGATCGACGAGGCGGTCATCGCCCGGATCTCCCGGGGTGGCGCCACCGAGGCGCACGCCGCGGTTAGCGCCGCCGCCGCCTCCTCCCCGGCCTGGGCTTCGACACCGCCCACCGAGCGGGCAAGGCTGCTGCACCGCGTCGCCGACATCGTCGAGGACCGCCTCGAGCGCCTCGCCATCGTGGAGACCATCGACAACGGAGCCCTGCTGCGCAGCCACCTTCGTGGGGTCATGCCGCGTGTCGCCCACAACTTCAGGTTCTTCGCCGACTACCTCGTCAACGACCTCCACCATCCCGACTTCGAAACGCGCGGCCATCACAACCACGTCAGCTGGGACCCGAGCGGCGTGGCCGTGCTCATCACGCCATGGAACGCTCCGCTGATGCTCGCCACCTGGAAGGTGGCGCCGGCGCTGGCCGCCGGCTGCACGGTCGTGCTCAAACCCGCCGAGTGGACTCCGCTCACCGCCTCGCTGCTCGCCGACATCACGAAGGAGGCGGGCATCCCCGACGGAGTGTTCAACGTGGTGCAGGGACTCGGTGAAGAGGTGGGCGATGCGCTCACCGGTGACCCCCGTGTGAGCCGGATCAGCTTCACGGGTTCGGTGCCCACCGCCCGGCTCATCGCCCGATCGGCCGCCGCGAACCTCACGCCGTGCAGCTTCGAGCTCGGCGGCAAGAGTCCGTTCATCGTGTTCGCCGACGCCGACATGGACAGTGCCGTGGCCAATGCGGTCGAGCAGTACGACAACGCCGGCCAGGTGTGCCTCGCCGGTGTGCGGCTGCTCGTCGAGGACGCGGTCCTCGACGAGTTCGTCGAGCGCTTCCTCGCCAGGGCGGCTGCGGTGCGCCAGGGCGATCCTCGCGACCTCGCCACCGATGTCGGACCGCAGATCAGCCGCGAGCACTTCGAGCGCGTCGACGGTTTCGTCCGGCGCGCCGTCACCGCCGGCGCCGAGGCGTTGCTCGGCGGCGGCCCCAACGAACAGCTGGGTGGCCTCTACTACCGCCCCACCCTGTTGGCGGGTGCCGCACCCGGCGCCGAGATTCTCACCGACGAGGTGTTCGGACCGGTCCTAACCGTGCAGAGCTTCTCGACAGAGGACGAAGCGATCGCGATGGCCAACGGCACCGAGTTCGGGCTCGCCGGCGTGCTGTTCACCGGCGACCGCGCCCGGGCCGAACGGGTGAGCGCACAACTCGTGGCCGGCACCATGTGGGTGAACTGCTTCTTCGTCCGCGACCTGCGTGCCCCCTTCGGTGGCAGTCGGCACAGCGGCGTCGGCCGCGAGGGTGGCACCTGGAGCTTCGACTTCTACTGCGACGTCAAGAACACGTGCACGAACGTCGACCGCTGGACGCCCTGACCGCGGCGCCCTGACCGCGGCGCCCCGGCAGCGGCGCTCGAGCCGAGGGTGCGCGAACGTCGCCGATCGCCTTGCTATCGTTCGATTCAGCAGCCGTCGGGGCTGCTCTCGGGCGGTTTCGGCATTCCGAGATGGGACTTGGCGTTGTCAATCGCGCCCGGTAGCATTGCTCCCCGGCCCTGTTGAGCATGCGCGTGCGCGGCGCGATGGGGATCAGCTCTATTCGCCTGTGTTCCCGTCCGTTCAAGGAGTTTCCCCTGGCCAAGCCGAAAGACGACGCCATCGTGCTCGAAGGCACGATCATCGAATCGCTCCCGAACGCCATGTTCCGGGTCGAGCTCGAGAACAGCCACAAGGTGTTGGCGCACATCTCCGGGAAGATGCGGATGCACTACATCCGCATCCTGCCGGGCGACAAGGTCCAAGTGGAGCTCACCCCGTACGACCTCACCCGAGGCCGTATCACGTACAGATACAAGTAGTCGACGCCAGCAGTCGACGTGAGTGAACCGAAAGAAGCAGCGGCAACATGAAGGTCCGTCCGAGCGTGAAGAAAATCTGCGAGAAGTGCAAGGTCATCCGCCGGCACGGAAGCGTTCGGGTGATCTGCGAGAACCCGCGTCACAAGCAGCGGCAAGGCTGAGGAAGAAGTTATGGCACGAATTTCCGGCGTCGACGTCCCCCGCGAGAAGCGGTTGGAGATCGCGCTCACCTACATCTTCGGCATCGGCAAGCCGACGGCCCAGAAGATCTGCGCCGACACCCAGCTCGACCCGAACCAGCGGGTGCGCAACCTCACCGAAGACGAGATCAACAAGATCCGCGTGTGGGTCGATGCGAACCTCACCGTCGAAGGTGACCTCCGCCGGGAAGTCGCCCAAGACATCAAGCGCAAGATCGAGATCGGCTGCCTGCAGGGCATCCGCCATCGCAAGGGCTTGCCCGTGCGTGGCCAGCGCACCCACACCAACGCTCGTACCCGCAAGGGGCCCAAGAGGACCGTTGCCAACAAGAAGAAGGCCGTGAGGAAGTAAGCGATGGCAAAGCCGAAGCCGGGCGGGCGTCGCCCCCGCAAGCGTGAGCGCAAGAACGTCACCAACGGTGTCGTCCACATCAAGAGCTCGTTCAACAACACGATCGTGTCCATCACCGACACCCAGGGCAACGTCATCTCGTGGGCGTCGTCGGGTGGCGTCGGGTTCAAGGGCTCACGCAAGAGCACCCCGTTCGCCGCCCAGATGGCCGCCGAAAAGGCAGCTCGGGCGGCAATGGAGCACGGTCTGAAGCGGGTCGAGGTACAGGTGAAGGGCCCGGGTTCGGGTCGCGACACCGCCGTTCGCAGCATCCAGAACACGGGCATCGAAGTCACGTCGATCAAAGACGTCACGCCCGTTCCCCACAACGGTTGCCGCCAGCCCAAGCGGCGGAGGACCTGATCATGGCTCGCTACACAGGTCCCAAGGTGCGCATCTCGCGCCGTCTCGGCACCAACATCTTCGAGAACGAAAAGGGTCGCAAGGCGCTCGAGCGTCGCCCCTTCCCGCCGGGCCAGCACGGCCGCACCCGTCGCCGCAGCGCCGGCAGCGAATACCTCGCCCAGCTGCAGGAGAAGCAGAAGGCCAAGTACATCTACGGCGTGCTCGAACGGCAGTTCCGTCGCACGTACGAGGAAGCCAACCGGTTGCAGGGCCCAACGGGTGAGAACCTGCTGCGGCTGCTCGAGCAGCGTCTCGACAACGTGGTGTACCGCGCCGGCTGGGCCAGCACCCGCCCGCAGGCCCGCCAGTTCGTGAACCACGGCCTCATCCACGTCAATGGCAAGCGTGTCGACATCGCGTCGTACCGCGTCCGCAAGGGCGAGGTCGTGGCCCTGTCGCCCAAGGCCCAGGCCATGATCGTCGTCCAGCACAACATCGACACCCTCGACCGCCGGGTCGTCGGCTGGCTGGAGACCGGTGATGGTGGCAAGCAGGTCACCGTTCGCGATCTGCCGCAGCGTGAGCACATCGATGTGCCCGTTCGCGAGTCCCTCATCGTCGAGTTGTACTCGAAGTAATCGTCCCCAAGGTTTACGGCCCTCGAGATCGGCCCACGAGAGAAGAAGGCGTCAACACATGCTCGTCATCCAGCGCCCCACCGTCGATTCCATCGGCGAGGAGGAGAACAACCGGCAGCGCTTCGCGGTCGGCCCGCTCGAGCCCGGCTTCGGCCACACGATCGGTAACTCGCTTCGCCGCGTGCTGCTGTCGAGCATTCCGGGCGCGGCGATCACGGCCGTGCGTTTCGACGATGCCCTGCACGAGTTCGACACGATTCAGGGAATCAGCGAAGACGTCACCGACATCATCTTGAACATCAAAGATGTCGTGCTCACCAGCACGTCCGACGAAGACATCATCGTCCGCCTCGACGTGCGTGGTCCGGCCACCATCACCGCCGGCGACATCAAGTGCCCGAGCGAGATCGAGATCCTCAACGCCGACCAGCACCTCGCCACCCTGAACTCGAAGGCCCGCCTCGCGGTCGACCTCACCGTCGGTCGGGGTCGTGGGTACCTGTCCAGCGATCGCGACAGCCAGAACCGCACCATCGGTGTCGTGCCCGTCGACGCGATCTTCTCGCCGGTTCGTCGGGTCACCTTCGTGGTCGAGCCGACCCGCGTCGAGCAGAGCACCAACTACGACCGTCTCGTCCTCGACATCGAGACAGACGGATCGATCACCCCCCGCGAGGCCCTCGCGTCTGCAGGCGCAACCCTTCGTTCGCTCGTCGACCTGGTCGCCAGCTTGAGCGACGAGCCGCAGGGACTCGAGCTCGGCGAGACGGCCAGCGTTGCCGCCACCTCCCCCGACCTCGATCTCCCGATCGAAGACCTCGACCTGTCGGAGCGCCCCCGCAACTGCCTCAAGCGAGCCCAGATCAACTCGGTGGGCGAATTGCTCACCAAGACCGAAGACGATCTGCTCAACATCACCAACTTCGGGCAGAAGAGCCTCGACGAGGTCAAGCAGAAGCTCGACGAGCGCGGCCTCACGCTTCGCGGCTGAGTCGGTCAAGAGTCTGATTCAAGAGAGAAAGAACCCATGCCTGCAACACCTCGCAAAGCCCGAAGCTTCGGCAAGAGCGCCGCTCACCAGCGGTTGATGATGGCGAACCTCGCCGCGTCGTTGTTCGCCGCCGAGGGCATCGTCACCACTGAAGCAAAGGCCAAGGCGCTGCGCCCGATCGCCGAGAAGCTCATCACCAAGGCCAAGAAGGCCCAAGAGGGCGAGCCGTTGCGGGTGCACCGGATCCGTCAGATCGAGGGCTACCTCGGCGACAAGGAGATGACCAACAAGCTCGTGGCCGACGTGGCCCCTCGGTATGCCGATCGCAACGGTGGGTACCTGCGCATCCTCAAGTTGGGCCCGCGCCAGGGCGACAACGCCCAAATGGCCCGCATCGAACTGGTCTGAGAACCGGCCGGCGGATGAACGC